>CAZZHF010000148.1:0-7140 GCA_964653545.1 uncultured Gammaproteobacteria bacterium
GACTGGCCTGGTCGGTCTTGGCGGCGGGATTAGTGACGTCGTTGGCACCCAGGACCAGCGCCACGTCGCAGGTGGCGAAATCAGGATTGATCTCGTCCATCTCGAACACCTTGTCGTAAGGGATGTCGGCCTCGGCCAACAGCACGTTCATATGTCCGGGCATACGTCCGGCCACCGGATGAATGGCGAACTTCACCTCGACGCCCTGCCTTTCGAGCGCATCGACCAGTTCGGCGGTTGCATGCTGGGCCTGCGCCACAGCCAGGCCATAACCGGGCACGATAATGACCTTGCCGGCGTTCTCGATCATGAACGCGGCGTCTTCCACTGCGGCTGACTTCACCGCCCTGCCCTCGGCGCCACCGGTCGCGGCCGCCGCCCCTGGCCCGGTACCAAAACCGCCAAAGATCACGCTCAGAATGGACCGGTTCATGGCCCGGCACATGATGTAGGACAAAATGGCGCCGGAAGCGCCCACCAAGGCGCCGGTGATGATCAGCAGCTCGTTGTGCAGCGTGAAACCGGTCGCGGCGGCGGCCCAGCCAGAGTACGAGTTGAGCATCGACACCACCACCGGCATGTCGGCGCCACCGATCGGCACGATCAGCAGCACGCCCAGCAACAGCGCCAGCGCCGTCATGACGGCAAAGGCCGGCAGGCCGCCGCCGAGCACGAACTGGCCGGCAAAACCCAGCATAAGCAGCGCCAACGCCAGATTCACCCAGTGCTGGCCGGCAAAGCGCAGCGGCGCCGAGCTGAACAGGCCCTGCAACTTGCCGAACGCGATCACCGAGCCGGTGAACGTGATGGCCCCGATGAAGCTGCCGATGCCAAGCTCGGCCAGCAGCAGGCGGTCGGAGGCACCCGTGCCACGGTGCGTGAGGTAAGTACCCAGTGCCACCAGAACGGCAGCCAGACCGACAAAACTGTGCAGGATGGCCACCAGCTGCGGCATGTCGGTCATCTTCACGCGCCGTGCCAGCAACGCACCGATACCACCACCGACGATGACGCCGGTCACGATCCAGCCGTAATCGGTGACCTGGGGCGCGGCCAGCGTGACCAGCACCGCCAGCGCCATACCGGCCATGGCATAGAGGTTTCCCGCTCGCGCCGTGCGCGGCGACGCCAGGCCCTTCAGACCGAGAATGAACAACACCGCGGCGAGCAGATACGCCACGGCCAAGGCACTTGCGCCCATGCTTATTGTTTCTTCTTGAACATGGCGAGCATGCGCTGGGTGACCAGAAAGCCGCCGAAAATGTTGATTGAGGCCAGCACCACGGCCACGAAGCCAATGCCGCGGGTCAGGCCGTCCGCCTCATGAAAGCCGGTCACCAGCATGGCGCCAACGATAATGATCCCGGAGATGGCATTGGTCAGCGACATCAGCGGCGTGTGCAGGGCCGGTGTCACACCCCAGATCACCTGGTAACCGATAAAACAGGCCAATACAAAGATGTACAGCGAAACGACAATCGCGGTCATGGTGTTGTTACTCCAACCTGGACGGCGCTAGGTCTGCGGCAAAAACCGCACGGCGCCGGCGTGCACGGCCAACGCCGCAGCAATGATTTCATCGTCGGTATCAAGCACCAGCGTGGTGCCGGCGGCGTCCTGCCGGAGCACGAGCGCCAGCAGGTTCAGCACGTTCCTCGCGTAGAAGGCGCTGGCGTCGGTAGCGAGCCGCGACGGGTAGTCGGTAAAACCGACCAGCGTCACGCCGTGCTTTTCCACCACCCGATCGACCTCGGTCAGTGGGCAGTTGCCGCCATTGGCCGCCGCCAGATCGACGATCACCGAACCGGCCCGCATGCCCGCCACCACGGCTTCGGGCACCAGCACGGGCGCCAGGCGGCCGGGTATCAGCGCCGTGGTGATAATGACGTCGGCTGCTTGCAGACGCTCGCCCAGCAGTTCCTGCTGGCGGCGCTGAGCGTCGGGTGTCAACTCGCGGGCGTATCCCCCCGCCCCGGCGCCGCTTTCCCCCAGGTCAATGTCAATGAACCTGGCACCCAGGGACAGCACCTGCTCACGGGTTTCCGGGCGCACATCGAAAGCTTCGACCTGCGCTCCCAAACGTCGCGCAGTGGCGATCGCCTGCAAGCCGGCCACGCCGACGCCCAGCACCACTACCCGGCTCGGTTTGGCCGTGCCGGCAGCGGTCATCATCAACGGCAGGAAACGCCGGTAATGGAGACTCGCCTCCAGCACCGCCCGGTAACCGGCGATATTGGCCTGCGAGGACAGCGCATCCATGCCCTGAGCGCGAGAGATGCGCGGGATCAGCTCCAGGGACAGCGCGCTCAGGCCAGCGTGCGCCAGCGTATCCAGCCCACCCGTGTGCGGCTCCATGAAACCCACCAGCAGCGCACCCGGGCGCATGGCGACCACCTGCTCACCGTCCGGCCGGCGGACCGTGAGCAGCACGTCCGAGTCGAAAACCTCGGACGCGCCCACCACGCGGGCACCGGCCTGGGTATACGCGCGATCGGCATAGCGGGCGCCCTCACCGGCACCGGTTTCAACGCAGACCTGCACGCCCAGTGCCAGCAATTTCCTGACCGACTCCGGCGTCGCCGCCACGCGACACTCACCGCTCGCGCGCTCGCGCAGCACCCCCACCAACACAGTCATGGAATGTTTCTTGTAGTCGCGTAAACCGCCCGGTCAACACATCGGACGCTGTGGCAAACTGCCCCGGTCGCCCGCGCGACCGGCGTCAAAACTTGCTGATATTCTACACGCTGGCCCAACTCAATTATTACGGAGCAACGCAATGATTCGACACATGGTGATGGTCAGGCTCAAGCCCGGCGTGGACACGGAAACCAAGGCCCTGTTCGACCGCTTCGGCGCCATGGTCGACAGTTTCGACGGCCTGCTGAGCTTCAGTGGCGGCCCGTATTCGAGCCCGGAAGGCATCAACCGCGGTTTCAACTATGGCTTCTCGATGGATTTTCGCGACGCCGCGTCGCGCGACCGCTACCTGCCGTCCCCTGAACACGTCGCGATCGCCCAGGACATCGGGCCCCTGCTCGACGGCAGCTTCGAGGACGGCGTGGTGGCTTTCGACTACGAGTATTGATTCAGGTCCGGCTAAGTCCATCCTGGACTCGCGGGCCGCCAATTAACCGGAAAACGCCTGCGCTGCCCGGATGTCGTTCAGTCCTGCTGCAACCATCAACAGGCGGTCGAACCCCAGCGCAACGCCCGCGCAATCCGGCAAACCGTGCCCCAGCGCGGCCAACAATCGCTCATCAAGCGGTACCTGCGGGAGTCCGTTCGCCTGCCGGATATGGTTATCCGCCTCGAAGCGACGGCGCTGCTCGCCGGCGTCGGCCAGTTCGGTAAATCCATTGGCCAGCTCGATGCCATCCACGTATAGCTCGAAGCGCTCGGCCAGCGCCGGCTGATCCGGGCGCAGCCGGGCCAGTGCCGCCTGACTTGCTGGGTAGTCATATACAAAAACCACGCCCAGTGACGCCAGGGCAGGCTCGACCAGACGGGTCAGCAAGATGTCGAGCGCGGCATCACGCCCGGCGGCCCGCAAAGTCGGCGACGGCTCGATGCCCGCAGCAGCCACGCGCTGCCACAAGCGCGCGTCACTAGCCGAAAACGGGTCCAGCCCGACATACCGCTCGAACAGCTCACCGTAGCTTTGCACGCGCGCCGCAGGCCGGTGCAGCAGACCACAGATCAGCGCCTCGACCTCATTCATCAATGCCCGGTAATCGAAATCGATCCGGTACCACTCCACCAGCGTGAACTCGGTGCGGTGACGCGCGCCGTGCTCGCCGGCCCGAAACGCCTTACAGACTTGGTAGATGCTGCCGCTGCCCGCAGCGAGCAACCGCTTCATGGCGAATTCCGGCGACGGTTGCAGGTAACGCCGCCCGACATCTGGCACCGGCACGGCGAGGCAATGCTGATGCGGGTCACTGGTCGGCGAGAGGCCCAGCAACGGCGTGTCGACCTCCAGCACTTGCCGAGCCGCAAAAAAGGCCCGAATGTCCGCCAGCAGGGCAGCCCGCAGACGCAGCGTGTCCCGGCTCGCCCCGGGCTGCCAGTCACCCCCTTCCCGCATGGACGCGCTCAAATTACTCCTTGACGCGGGAGACGTAGTCGCCGGTACGGGTGTCTACCCGCAACAGGTCGTCGATCTCCACGAACAGCGGCACTTTCACCGTGGCGCCGGTTTCGAGCGTCGCCAGCTTGGTCGCGCCACTGCTGGTGTCGCCGCGCACGGCCGGCTCGGTGTAAGTCACCTTCATCACCACGTGATTGGGCGGCGCCACGGCAATCGGCTCGCCATTCCACAAGGTCACCGTGCAGTTGTCCTGTTCCTTGAGCCATTGCGCCTTGTCGCCGACGGCCGATGCACCCGCATGCACCTGCTCGAAGGAAGTCGGGTTCATGAAGCACCAGGATTCGCCATCGGCGTACAGGAACTGCATTTCCGTATCCACCACGTCGGCCGCCTCGATGGTCTCGCCAGACTTGAACGTGCGTTCCCAAACCCTGTTGGTCCTGAGATTGCGCAAGCGCGCCCGGTTGAAGGCCTGGCCCTTGCCGGGCTTGACGAACTCGTTTTCAATGATGTCGCAGGGGTCACCGTCCAGCATGACCTTGAGCCCGGCGCGAAATTCGTTGGTGCTGTAAGACGCCATAATTGCCTCGTTTAAACGTTATTCAGGGGAGCACGCATGTCGATTCCGGCCGCGGCGGCCAGCGCGCAGGCGCCGTGGCAAAGCCTGCTCGCGCAGGCCATTTGCGATCCGGCCCAGCTGTTGCGGGCGCTGAGTCTGCCAGACCACCTGCTGCCGGCGGCCCGGCGTGCCGCAGCGCTGTTCCCGCTGCGTGTGCCGGCGCCGTATCTGGCGCGGATCGCCGCAGGCGATGCCGCCGATCCGCTGCTGCGACAGGTGTTGCCGCTGGATGTCGAATGCGAACCCCAGCCCGGTTTCAGCGCCGACCCACTGGCCGAGGCGGCGACCCAACCGGTGCCGGGCCTGCTCAAAAAATACCACGGGCGGGCGCTGCTGATTGCTACCGGTGCCTGCGCCATACATTGTCGCTACTGTTTCCGGCGTCACTTCCCCTACGCCGATGCCCACGCGGGCGGCTCGCGACTGGAGCCGGCACTGGCCGCAATCGCTGCCGATGCCAGCATCGGCGAGGTAATTCTAAGTGGCGGCGATCCGCTCACGCTTGGCGACCTGCGCCTGGCCGCCCTCACGCAGCGCCTGGCAGCAATCCCACACGTCCACACGCTGCGCATCCACAGCCGCTTGCCAGTGGTGCTGCCACAGCGCGTGAATGCCGATTTTCTTGGCTGGCTGGCCCCCTTGTCGCTACGCAAGGTTCTGGTGCTGCACACCAATCACCCGGCGGAGATCGATGCGGATGTCGCGGCGGCGCTTGCCGACCTGGCCCACAGCGGAGTGACCCTGCTGAACCAGGCCGTGCTGCTGCGCGGCGTAAACGACAATGCCGACACGCTGATCGCCCTTAGCGAGCGCCTGCACGGCGTTGGCGTGCTGCCCTACTACCTGCACCTGCTCGACCGGGTACACGGTGCGGCACATTTCGACGTGCCGCAGGCCTCAGGCGAGGCGCTGATCAATGCCTTGCGCGCGAGGCTGCCTGGCTATCTGGTACCGCGCCTGGCCCGGGAAATCCCGGGCGCCAGCGGTAAAACCCTCATCGCCTGAACAGCGCACGCGCCTGCTCAAGCACCGGCAGCAAGCCTTCGGTCAACGGCAGCCGCAGCAACTGATCGTCCGTCATCCAGCGTGCGTCAGCAGCATCGTCGCCGGCCCTTGGCAGGACTGGGTCGCGCACCGGCGTGCCCAAAAAATCGAGGATCACGTAATGATGCGCGCTGTCCATGCGCTCGATCCAGGTCACCAGCGGACCGAGGGTCACCTCGACGCCGGTTTCCTCGTGCACCTCACGCCGGCACGCGTCAGCCACCGCCTCGCCCCACTCCACCTTGCCACCGGGCACCGACCACAGGCCCTGCCCGGGCGACCGACCGCGCTGAATCAGCAGCACGCGACCGCTTGCGTCGAACACGAACACACCGACCGCCAGTTGCGGCCGCTCAGTCATGGCCGGTCCGTGCCAGCGCCTGCCGATACAGCGCCAGTACCTCGCGGCTGAAACAAACGAACTGCACTCGGGTAATCGCCGGCTGGGTAGCGATGACCGTCGACACTGTAGCGACGGCAATGTCGGTCGCCCGCGCCAATGGAAAACCGTAGGCGCCAGTGCTGATGGCAGGGAAGGCAATGCTTGTCACAGCATGCGCAGCGGCAAGATCAAGGCAGCGTCGGTAAC
Organism: uncultured Gammaproteobacteria bacterium; assembly: GCA_964653545.1. GTDB lineage: Bacteria > Pseudomonadota > Gammaproteobacteria > Immundisolibacterales > Immundisolibacteraceae > Immundisolibacter. Next base: position 6,343 of record CAZZHF010000148.1, read on the forward strand.
AACTTGCCAGCAACGCGTCTTCACCAGCCGTCCCGCCCCGCCAGACCGGGCCAACGGTGTGAATGACATACCGCGCCTTGAGCTCATAACCCGCCGTCAGTTTGGCGTCACCGGTGGCGCAGCCACCCAGCGTGCGGCACGCCTCCAGCAGCTGCGGCCCGGCGGCCCGATGAATGGCGCCGTCCACGCCCCCGCCGCCCAGCAGGGAGGCATTGGCCGCGTTGACAATAGCCTCCACCGACAACCGGGTGATGTCACCTTCCACGGCCTCGAGGCGCATCGCCTGACCGGTCACCGAGGGAGGCTCACAGCGTGGGTGCGTGCCGCCCCTGCTCGGTCGTGGCCTGGCATTCCAGGCAGCGCTCGGCGGCCGGCTCGGCATGCAGACGGCCGCTGCCGATCTGTACGCCACACGCCCGACACAAGCCATAGCGCCCCCGCTCGATAGCGGCCAGCGCGGCCTCCACCAGACGCACGCGATGGACATGACGATCCAGAGCAGCCAGTTCCAGGTCGGCCAGTAGATCGGCCACCGACTCGTCACCCCGGTCGTGGACGCGGCCCGCCAGTTCCAGGTACCGCCCCTGCTCACTGCGTTCCAGCTCGGCGGTAACCTCCTGGCGCAGACCGGCGTGCTCCTGGGCAAGCCGCAGCCGCAGCTGCTCAACTTCGGTACTGGTCAATCCATTCACGCGCAGCTCCTCGTAATTAGACTTAAGGACGAGCGATCAGCGCTCGAGCAACCGCGGCATCAATTCCACCAGGTTGCAGGGCCGGGTGCGGTAATCGAGCTGCGGG
>CAZZHF010000149.1:0-7112 GCA_964653545.1 uncultured Gammaproteobacteria bacterium
CAAAGGAACTACGTGGAAAATACACGCCGGCGCCGAGCAGGCGAGACTGGCCTGTGAAGACTGTTTGGTCGCTCGTGTGCAAGGCGATTACGGTTACGGGCGACAGTGGCCCGGAGGCCTGTTTGGCGCTGTTTACGTGGGTGGTGCGCTTCAGAATGCTCAGGCTGGCCAGGGAGTTGGCTATGCCCGAACATCAATGAGCTTCATTCTTCATCGTAGCGACCAATTCGGAATGAAGCTAGGCTACGAACAACGGTTTCCAGTGGCGGGCAAGATCGGAAACTACGGAGTGACCAGCACTGAAATGCGTTGGGCCATTGCCACCGATAGTGACTTGCGTTTGAGCTACGAACACGATCGAGCGCAGCAAATCAGTGTCGGCCTCGGGATATATTGGTAGCCCCCGGCAGCGCAACAGGCCGCTCCCCCGGGCGGGCAGATTCAGGCAACAGCGGCGGCTTGATTGTGTCCAAAGCGGCGAATCGCCCGCTTGAGGCTCGCCGAACCTGAACGCTTACCGCCTGCCCCTTCCGGGTTCCGGCCCGATAAAAAGGCTGGACTGGGGCATGACGGGCAGAATTATGTCCCATTTTCCATGCCTGCTTCACCGACTTCCGAGATGTGAAGGGCCGTTCGAGACATTCAGTTTGGCGGCCGAGGACTGTGAGGTTCTGTTTGCCTCTTCCCCCGGAAACGACTATCGCCGAGCACCGCCATGAAACCGACAACGTGGGAGTCATCACCAAGGGAGAGCTTCTGCTCACGATAGACGGAAAAGAAACACGATCTGGCCTCGGAATGTGGTATTACGTCCCAGCAGGGACAACGCATGCCGCGCGCTTTGAAACAGAAACATCGGAAACAGAATTCTGGTTTTCTGTAGCCTGGCTCTGGCAGCACGCCTTGAACAAACCCTGTGCGCTGAGCCGGTCTTTGCAAGCTGAAATCTCGCCAAGGCGTCGCGCGCATCCGGCGCGAAGCCCCAGCCGCAACATTAGACCTGCGCGTGTTTCTTTGACACGTCGACGCTAACCGGACCGCCCGCCCCCAGCCATTCGATTCGGTACAAGTCGCGGCGTCGATCGAGGTAGTTCCTTACCGATCCCTCATTCTGAAGCTCCTTGAGCTTTTCCAGATCCAGGTCGACGATGAGCGTCATCTCGGTGTTCGGCGTGGTCTCGGCCATGATCGCGTCGTGCGGAAAGGCAAAATCCGAGGGCGAAAACACCGCCGTTTGCGCGTATTGAATGTCGGCGTTATCGACTTTTGGCAAATTACCGACACTGCCGGCAATTGCCACATAGCACTCATTTTCGATGGCCCGCGCCTGGGCGCAACAGCGCACCCGCAGATAACCATTCTTGGTGTCAGTCCAGAACGGAACAAACAATATCTGCATCCCATGCTCTGCCTGCAAGCGCGCCAGTTCCGGGAATTCCACGTCGTAGCAGATCAGGATGCCAATTCTCCCAAAGTCGGTATCGAAAACCCGCAGGCCGTCGCCACCCTGCATGATCCAGGCGCGCTTCTCGTGCGGCGTTGGATGCAGTTTATACTGTCTCTCCAGCGTTCCATTACGCCGGCAAAAGAAGGCGACGTTCAGTAATTCGTCGTCTTCGATAACCGGCATGGACCCGGCGATGATATTGATGTTGTAGGAAACCGCGAGCTTCGAGACTGCCTCGACAATTTCATCCGTATAGGAGGCCAAGGCCTTTATCGCATCAAACGAGTTTGTATGGTGCCCGACACCCATCAGCGGCGCGTTAAAAAATTCCGGAAACAGCGCCACATCGCATTGATAGTCCGACAGGGCATCGACAAAGTACTCAACCTGCTGCACCAGTTCCTCAACCGATTTCAGGGTGCGCATTTGCCACTGCACACAACCGATCCTCGCGGACGTCGGGCGCGCGCCGAACAGTGGTTGTTTCGTTGGATCGTAATACAGATTGTGCCATTGCAGAAGCGTGGCATAACCCTTGGACTCCTTATCCTCTGGAAGATAAGCGTCAAGCACCTGCTTGACTTCAAACTCATTCGAAAGCTGGAATGTGAGGATGGGGTCGTAAATTTCCTTCTTCTTGACCCGTTCAATGTAGTCCTGTGGAGTCATTTCCTTGGAATAATTTTTATAGTTCGGAATTCTTCCACCGGCGACAATGGCATGCAGATTCAGGTTGCGACACAGTTCCTTGCGTGCCTCGTACAGCCGCCTGCCCAGGCGCAGACCACGATAATCAGGCGAAACAAAGACATCCACGCCATACAGGACGTCGCCGTTCGGATCATGCGTGGTGAGATAGGCGTCGCCCGTTATTTCGTCGTAGGTATGCTGGTCACCGAACTTGTCGTAATCGACAATAACGGAGAATGCGGCAGCAACCACTTTTCCGTGATCCTCAATGCATATCTGCCCGTCCGGGAACACCTTCAGTTGCGCGCGAAACTTCTTTTCAGGCCACGCGCCCCCAAAACCGACATAGACCCGGTCCATAACCTCCTTTATGTCGGCATAGTCTTTTGCCTGCAAGGGGCGCAGTCGCAGGTTATGTTCCGGCTCTTCTATGTTGATACTTTCAGCCATGGGTCTTTAGGTCTCGTTCAAATGTGAATATGTTTCGCGCCCGACTCCGGGAGCATCGGTTGCCTGGATTCTCTGAATCACCCACCGCCGGCCTGTGCCGGGATCCCGCGCGGCAGCAAACAGGCTTTTCCGCCGGATCGCTGGGCTCGTCCCGTGCCGTGAACATCCCGCGTTGGCGCCGGTCGCCGCCGGCCGGCCTCAGGCCCGCAGATCGTCACCCAAATGTGACTTGATGGTGTCCAGCAGCGCCTGGTGTACGCGCAGGTTGCCACCGACCACGTTGCCGGTAGCCATGAACCGATCGCCTCCCCGGATGTCAGTAACCGCACCGCCGGCCTCCTGGATCAGCAGTACACCGGCGGCGATGTCCCATTTTTCGAGGCCGAGTTCCCAGAAGCCGTCGAAGCGGCCGGCCGCGACATACGCCAGATCGAGCGCCGCCGAACCGGCACGGCGCACGGCGCAGCCCTGGCGCGATACCGCCTTGAAGCTCTCGGTATAGGCGTCCAGGTGATCCACGGACTTGAACGGAAAACCGGTGCCGATCATGGCGCCGGCCAGCTTCCCGTGCTGGCTGACCCGCAGGCGGCGATCGTCCAGCCGGGCGCCCTGCCCACGCTCGGCGACGAACAGTTCGTTGCGGGTAGGGTCATAAATGACGCCGACTTCCAGCCGGCCCTGGATTTCCAGGGCGATCGACACCGCAAACCAGGGAAAGGCGTGCAAGTAGTTGGTGGTGCCGTCGAGAGGATCGATGATCCAACGCGCCGTGGAATCACCCTGGGCACCGCCTTCCTCGCCCAGGATGGCGTGGTCCGGATAGGAGCGGTGGATGATTTCGACAATGCGCCGCTCGGCCTCGCGGTCGGCGTCGCTGACAAAATCATTCGGCCCTTTCTGTTCGACACGCAGCTCGTGCAGGCGCTCGCCGGTTCGCAACAGAAAGTCGCCCGCGCTGCGGGCGGCGCGCACGGCGATGGTGGTCAGTCCAGACATGAAAAACTCGCAAGGCAAAAAGGCAAAATCGAAGGCCGCCACACCCTTAAGGTTCGCGGCGGGCGGGCAACGCAGTTTACCGCGCACCGCCCCCGACAGCCTAAGCAACGGCCAGGGCTAGAATGACCGGATGAAGGCACTTTCCAATATTCGCGTGGTGTTGGTCGGCACCACTCACCCTGGCAACATCGGTGCCGTCGCGCGTGCCATGCGCACCATGGCGCTCGATCGCCTGTACCTCGTGCAACCGAAGTTTTTTCCGCACGAGGAAGCAAGTGCCCGCGCTGCCGGAGCCGACCTGGTATTGGCCCAGGCGCGAGTGTTCGACGGCCTGGCCGAGGCTACCGCGGACTGTACCCTGGTCATCGGCGCCAGTGCCCGCCGCCGCGCCATAGAAACGCCGCCGCTGGACCCGCGCGCCGGTGCGGCGCTGGCTCTACAGACCGCCCGCCACGGCGAGGTGGCGCTGGTGTTCGGACCCGAGCACTCGGGTCTGAGCAATACCGATCTGGACCTGTGCCAGCAACGGGTGTGCATTCCGAGCGACCCCGAGTTCGCCTCGCTGAACCTCGCGGCGGCGGTGCAGGTGCTCACATACGAGCTATACCAGCGAGTCAATAGCGACGTGCCGGCGCCCCCGCCGACCGTGGCGCCCGCGACGCGAGAGGATTTCGAGCGCCTGTTCGAGCACCTCGAACAGACACTGCGCGATCTGAATTTTCTTTTACCGAACAACCCGCAGCGTTCCATGCGACGCCTGCGAGCGCTTGTCAACCGAGCGGCACCGGACCAAAATGAAATGCAAATTCTGCGCGGCATCCTGACCGCCACCGGGCACGCCATCGCGGCGGCCGAAGCCAAGAGCACTCCCTGCCATGCTGAACCGCCTGCGTGAAGACATCGACTGCGTATTCGCCCGCGACCCGGCGGCGCGCAACCGTTTCGAGGTGTTCACCACCTACCCCGGCCTGCACGCACTGTGGCTGCATCGGCTCGCACACTGGCTGTGGGGCCTGAAGCTGCGCTGGCTGGCCCGCGTCGTCTCCTATCTGGGGCGCTTTCTGACCGGCATCGAGATTCACCCCGGCGCGCGCATCGGCCGGCGCTTTTTCATCGACCACGGCATGGGTGTGGTGATCGGCGAGACAGCCGAAATCGGCGACGATTGCACGCTCTACCACGGCGTGACCCTGGGCGGCACGATCTGGGAGAAGGGCAAACGCCACCCGACGCTGCAGAACGACGTTGTGGTCGGAGCCGGGGCCAAGATCCTCGGGCCGATCACCATGGGTCAGGGTGCGCGTGTCGGCAGCAACTCGGTGGTAGTCAAGGACGTGCCGGCCGGCGCCACCGTGGTCGGGATACCGGGCCGGGTGGTCGGTGCCGATGCCGAGCGTCGGCGCGAGACCGCCGCTCGTATCGGCTTTGCCGCCTACGGCCTGCGCGGCGACCTGCCCGATCCGGTCAGCCGCTCGCTGGACGCGGTGCTCGATCACGTCGAGGCGATCGAGGAGCGCATGGCCAAGATCACCGCTGCCCTTCAGGAACTGGGCGTCACAACCGGCACCGATGACGCAGCCGTAGCGCACGCACGCCGCAACGACTCCGACGCTTGACCCCGCCGCGCCCTGCTGCCCCGCCCGGCGACGCGCCGGGCGCGCGGCCTCTGGCGGACGCTGACCCGGACCCCAACAGCACTACCTATACGCGCGCCGAGTCGCGTTTTGTCGAGCCGGCGCGCCTGCGCCGTATCCTGGTGCTGGCGCTGCCCATCATCGCCGCCATGGTGTCGCAGAGCCTGCTGAACGTGATCGACACCGCCATGGTCGGCCGGCTGGGCGACGCCGCGCTGGCGGCCGTCGGCCTGGGTAGCTTCGTGCTGTTTACTTGCCAGGCCATGATCCTTGGCCTGTCAGTGGGTGTACAGGCCATCGCCGCCCGGCGCAAAGGCGAGGGCCGACTGGACGAAACCGCCGTCCCCCTCAACGCCAGCCTGCTGCTGATCCTGATCATCGGCCCGGTGCTGACGCTGGTGCTGTATTGGCTGGCGCCGTGGTTCTTCCCACTGCTGACGCCCGATCCGGCGGTCGTTGCCGGCGCCGTGCCGTATTTTCAGATCCGCATGCTCGCCGGCCCCCTGATGGCGATGAACTACGCCTTTCGCGGCTACTGGAACGGCGTCGGCCAATCGCGTCTGTACATGATCACGCTGCTGATCATGCACGCCAGCAACGTGCTGCTGAATTACATGTTCATTTACGGCCACTTCGGCGCACCCGAGCTCGGCGTGCCCGGCGCGGCCCTGGCCACGGCGCTGTCGGTGCTGATCGGCACCACCATTTACTATGGTTTCGGCTGGCGCTACGCGCTGGAAGGCGGTTTCCTGCGCCGCAGGCCAAACCGCCAGGATGTAACCACTCTGGTACGCATCTCGGTTCCAGCTGGCTTGCAGCACGTGTCGCAATCGGCTGGTCTGGTGGCCCTGTACTGGATCATCGGCCGTATCGGCACGGCGGAGCTGGCCGCCGCCAATGTATTAGTCAACCTGATGACCGTCGCCATCCTGCCCGGCATGGGCCTGGCCATCGCGGCAGCGACGCTGGTGGGTCAGTCACTCGGTCAAGGGGACGTGGCCGACGCGCGGCGCTGGACCCGCGACACACTGCGGGTCGGCATGCTCGGACTCGGACTGCTTGGGGCGCCGATGGTATTGGCGCCGGACCTTATCCTGGGCCTGTTTCTGCATAGCCCGGACACCATTGCGCTGGCCCGCTGGCCGATGCGTATCGCCGGTCTGGCGGTAATGCTGGAGGGCATCAAGCGCATCTACATGCAGGTGCTGATGAGCGCCGGCGATGGGCGCCGGGTGATGCGCATCAGCGTGCTGACACAATGGGGCATGTTCACGCCGCTGGCGTACCTGATCGGCCCAGTGTGGGGCCTTGGCCTGCTCGGCATCTGGCTGGGCCAGGAGGTCTACCGACTGACCCAGGTGGCGGTATTTCGCCGCTACTGGGGCCAGGGACATTGGGCACGGATCCGGATCTAGCGGGCCGGGGCCGGGCGTGTACTTCATCCGGGAGCTTCGGTTTTGGCGCACCGCCGAAGGTGTAATTAACATCTGTTTTGGGGTGTCGATTTTTCGTTAGGTGCCGCAATTGCAAGACCCGCAACACACATACCGCCTTCTTGCAGACACGGTTCTGCTGCTTCACTTCGCTGTCGTTGTCTTTGTCGTCGGCGGCCTCGTAACAGTATGCGTGGGGAACGTGAAGAACTGGCGCCGGGTCAACTCCCCGGTGTTCCGCCTCGCCCACGTAGCGGCCATCGCCGTCGTCGTGGTCCAGGCTTGGCTCGGTCAGCTATGTCCTCTCACCATTCTCGAGTCTTGGTTACGCGAGCAGGCAGGAGAAGCAGCATACGCAGCAAGCTTCATAGAGCACTGGTTTCAGCGCGTGCTGTACTACGAGGCTCCGCTATGGGTCTTGGCGCTGGCGTACTCCGTCTTCGGTTCGCTGGTAGCTGCGGC
>CAZZHF010000150.1:0-7074 GCA_964653545.1 uncultured Gammaproteobacteria bacterium
CTTCAAGGCCCGGCCGTCGGCCACGCGGTCAAACACGAAGTCCATGGACCACACCTGGTTGGCGGCCAGCGGACGCACCAGCGGCTGCCGATCGCCCAGCGGAATCTTCTTGCGCCTGCGGCGGCGCACCTGCAAGCCCGCTTGGGTATACAGCCGCTCCACGCGCTTGTGGTTCACCTGCCAGCCTTGCTGGCGCAGCTTCAGGTAGATCATCCCAGCGCCATAGCGCCGGTGCCGCTGGGCCAGGGCCAGAATCGATTCGCGCAAAGCACCGTTGCGCTCCGGCGCCGGGGTGTAGCGCAAGGCCGATGCGCTCATCCCGATGACGTCGCGCGCCCGACGCTCGGTCAGGCCTGCGGCCTGCAGCGTGCGCACCAGCTCGCGCCTGGCCGGTGCGCTCACCATTTTTTTCTCAACGCTTCCCGCGTCACCTCATTCTCCAGCAGCGATTCGGCCAGTAGCTTCTTGAGACGGACGTTTTCCGCCTCCAGCGCCTTCAGACGCTTAGCGTCCGCGACCTCCATGCCGCCAAACTTGCTGCGCCACAGGTAGTAGCTCGCTTGCGAAAACCCGTGCCGCCGGCACAACTCCTTCACCGGCAATCCCGCCTCGGCTTCCCCGAGAAAGCCGATGATTTGCGCTTCCGAAAACCGTTTCTTCACGTCCAACCTCCTTGCTCATGGGGCTGGACTCTAAACGCTGCCGCTACTCAATCTTGGGGGGACGTCGGACCTTTGCGCGGACCTAGACCCTGACCCCGGAAGCCTGAACTCGCGCTGCGGATGGCTGCGCCGTGGCCGTAGCGCGTAATGAGGCCTTTAGTTCTTACTGCTGCCTGAGAGGAACTTTGCGATTTCTTGGGCGTGCATTCTTGCCACGTCGTCTTCACCACCCACAGCCATCATGTTGTAGCTGGAAACTTGCGATTCTCCGACGACACGACCAGTTTTACTATCGGTCACGGTGACTGTGGAATCGATGCCATCTTTGCCCGCAAATACGCCAAACATGGCCCGCGAGAAACCGCTGCGCATGCGATATGAGTTCACAGTTATTGCAGTGTCGTAGGGCGCGATGGCGTCTTCGGTAGCCAACAGGCCGTGCTTGGATAGCTCCAATTTTAGATGTCCCTTGACGGCTGCCAGGAAGTGCTCGGGCGCGTCGCTGGTCTGGGCGGAAATCTTCCCGACGGCGTACTTGGTTGCGACCGGGGTAGTCTCCTTGGAGGGCTGTAGCGGTTGCTTCACCACAGTGGAACTTGCGCAGCCGACTAAACACAACGCGAACGCGGCGACCAAAAGTTTGGATCCATACATGGGCTCACCCTTTAATTAATGGTTGTAAAAGCGCAGGTCATCGCCGCCGGATGTGTCCGCCTATGTTTAGGCGTGAGTCAGCCGGGGCGCATAGCCTCAATGCTGGTTTGCCGCGGTGGGTGATGGTGGACAGGGTTTCCAGGGAAAACCCTTGCCTTGCAGGCCGTGACGGTCCCGACAATCGGCCAAGGTTGCCCTTCAGATTGGTAATCATCGCCTCCCCCCCTGCGCACCACCGGACAGATCTTTGCCTGTCTGTAGTGACATGGATATTGGCTGGCGATATAGACCGGCCCACGGGCCGTGTCAAGGGATTTTTTCAGGGCCGTCCGGGGCTGCCCGCAAACCGTGTCGGCCGCGTGTGGCCGTCGCCGGCGAGGTGCCCGGGCAGGGGGGGCTCGGGGGATTCTTGCGCTCGAATCGGGTTCGGCGCGTTGCCGATTTAATCGAACACCACTGTCTTGTTTCCATACGCAAGAATGCGATGTTCCAAATGCCAGCGCACGGCGCGTGACAGGACCATTTTTTCCACATCGCGGCCTTTCTGGATCAGGTTTTCCACCTGGTCGCGGTGGGATACGCGGATGACGTCCTGCTCGATGATTGGGCCCTCGTCCAGGCTGTCGGTGACGTAGTGGCTGGTCGCGCCGATGATTTTGACGCCGCGCTCGAAGGCGCGGTGGTAGGGGCGGGCGCCCAGGAAGGACGGCAGGAAGGAATGGTGGATGTTGATGATGCGCGCCGGGTACTTGGCCACGAAGTGCGGCCCCAGGATTTGCATGTAGCGCGCCAGCACGATCAGATCGACCTGGTGCTGTTCCAGCAGGGCCAGCTGGGTGGCTTCGGCGTCAGCCTTGTGCTCGGGCGTGACGTCGATCAGGTGAAACGGGATATCGTAGAACTCCACCAGGTGGCGGGTGTCCTCGTGGTTGCTGATGACCAGCGGCACGTCGCAGTGCAGTTCCCTGGCACGGTGGCGGTACAGCAGATCGGCCAGGCAGTGGTCGTAGCTGGAGGCAAAAATGGCCACCCGCTGGCGCTGGTCCGAGCTTTCCAGGCGCCACTGGAGGGACAGCTTTTCGGCCAGCGGCGAGAAGGCCGCGGCGAAGTCCGCCAGCGGCATGTCGAAGTCCGCCAGCGACCATTCCACGCGCATGAAGAACAGCTCGGCGGCGACGTCCACATGCTGGTCCGCATGCAGGATATTGGCGCCGTGGCGGTACAGGAATTCGGCGACGGTGGCGACCAGGCCGCGTTCGTCCGGGCAGGTAATGAGCAGGATGGCTGTGTTGGTGGACATGGTGCCTTGGCGGGTGACGGGTTCTTTGCAACGCAAAATATAAGCCAATCGGTGCCGGCGTTCTGCGTTTTGGCGCCAGCGGCTACCATTGCCGCTGGCCAGGAGGGGGCATGACACTCACCCATATGCAGGCGGCGAAAAGCGCCGGGCTGCTCGAAGCGCTGCGCGGCGTGCTGCCGCCGGACGGCCTACTTACGGCCGAAGCCGAGCGCCGCGTCTACGAATGCGACGCGCTGGCCAATTATTGCGCGCTGCCCCTGGCGGTGGCGCTGCCGGCAACCATTGCCCAGGTGCAGGCGGTGTTGCGTGTGTGCCGCGAGCATGGCGCGCCGGTGGTGCCGCGTGGCGCGGGCACCGGCCTTTCCGCGGGCGCCCTGCCGCGGGAGGACGGCGTGTTGCTGTCCATGACGCGCTTTGACCGCATCCTGGGCATCGATCCGGACAACCGCGTGGCCCGCGTGCAGCCGGGGGTGCGCAACCTTGCGGTGTCCGAAGCCGCGGCGGAGCACGGGCTGTTCTATGCACCGGATCCGTCGTCGCAGTTTGCGTCCAGCATCGGCGGCAACATCGCCGAGAACTCGGGCGGTGTGCACTGCGTCAAGTACGGATTGACCACGCACAACCTGCTGGAAGTCACCCTGGTGACCATGGATGGCGAACTGCTGACCCTGGGCGGCGCCCTGGACAGTCCCGGTTACGACCTGTTGGCGCTGGTAACCGGCTCCGAGGGCATGCTGGGGGTGGTGGTGGAGGCGCGCCTGAAACTGCTGCCGCTGCCCGAATCCATTGTGCTCTTGCAGGCGGCGTTTCCGGATCTGGAACGCGCTGGCCGCGCGGTGATGGACATCATCGCCGGCGGGGTGGTACCGGCCGGGCTAGAAATGATGGATCAGGTCGCCATCGAAGTCGTGGAGGGCTACATCCAGATGGGCCTGCCGGTGGATGCGGCGGCCCTGTTGCTGTGCGAGCTCGACGGGGCTGACGCCGAGGTCGAGGCGCAGCTGGAGCGCGTGCAGGCGCTGATGCAGGCCTGCGACGGCTACGCCATTCGCGTGGCGCGCGATGCCGACGAACGCACCCGCCTGTGGGCTGGGCGCAAGGGTGCGTTTCCGGCCATGGGCCGGGTGTCGCCGGATTTCTACATCACCGATGCGACGGTACCGCGCCGGCATCTGGCCGGCATCCTGCGCCGCATTGGCGAACTGGCACGGGAGTACGAGCTGCGGGTGGCGACGGCGTTTCATGCCGGCGACGGCAACCTGCACCCGCTGATTCTGTACGACGGATCGGTGCCGGACGAAGTGGCCCGCACCGAAGCGCTGGCCAGTCGCATCCTGGACGAATGCCTGGCGCTCGGCGGCACCATCAGCGGCGAGCACGGTATCGGCGCCGAGAAAATCGACAAGGCCTGCCGGCAATTCGGTGACGCCGAAATTGGCGATTACTTCGCCGTGAAGCGCGCATTCGATCCCAGCGGCCTGCTCAACCCCGGCAAGGCGATTCCGACCCTGGTCCGCTGCGCCGAACTGCGCGGCAGTCACGTGCACCACGGGCAGGTGCCGCATCCGGAGCTGGAGCGGTTTTGAGCGTGGACGCGGACATCGGCGACCGCCTGCAGGCGGCGGTGCGCGGCGCCATCGAGACGCGCCAGCCGCTGCAACCGAGGGGCCATGGCAGCAAGGATTTTTACGGCAACGCCGCAGGCGGCGAACGGCTGGACGTCAGCGGTCACTGCGGGGTAGTCAGCTACGAGCCGGGTGATCTGGTGCTCAGCGCGCGCGCCGGCACGCCGTTGGCGCAGATCGAGGCGCTGCTGGCGGAGCATGGCCAGATGCTCGGCTTCGAGCCGCTACAGTTTGGCGGGCGCGGCACGCTGGGTGGCGCCGTGGCGGCCGGCTGGTCCGGCCCGCGCCGGCCGTGGGCGGGCTCAGTGCGTGACTTTGTGCTTGGCGTGCGCGCCATCAATGGCCGCGGCGAGCGGGTTCGTTTCGGTGGCGAAACCATCAAGAACGTGGCCGGCTACGATCTGCCGCGCCTGTATGCCGGCTCGCTGGGCACACTGGGCCTGCTGCTTGAGGTATCGGTCCGGGTGCTGCCGATCGCGGAGGCGGAAATGACCCTGGTGCTGGAGCCCGCCGACCCGCTGCGGCAGATGCTCGACTGGCAACGCCGGCCATGGCCGCTGTCGGGCCTGTGCCAGGTTGGCGGGCAGGTGTACCTGCGCCTATCCGGCACCGCGGCCGGCGTGGATGCCGCGCGAAAGCAGATCGGCGGCGAGCCGTGGGCGCAGGGTGCCGTGTTCTGGCAGGCGCTGCGGGATCTGGAACTGCCGTTTTTCTCGGGGAACTCACCCCTGTGGCGGATGTCGCTGTTGCCTGCCACGCCACCCCCCGACCTGGCTGGCGAGTGGCTGGTGGACTGGGGCGGTGCCCAGCGCTGGCTGCGCAGCGAGGCGGCACCGGCGCAGGTCTGGGCGGCCGCTGCGGCGGCGCACGGTCATGCCACGCTGATACGCGGCGGAGACCGCAGCGGTGGCGTGTTTCAGCCGGTGTCGGCGGCGCAGGCGGCCATCGAGCGGCGGCTCAAGGCGGAGCTTGACCCGGTTGGGGTTTTTGGTGGCGGGAGAGTCGAACGTTGAGGCTTGCGTCAGGTCGGATTGCGGCGGGCGTTGAGTCTCGGTTTTCGGTGGCTGGGCATGCCAAACGCCAGCGACGACAGAAGAATAGTGGTGGTCGCGCGCATAGTCCGCTACAGGCGGAGGGCTTGATGGACGCGCGAGTGATGACGTTGATGTTGCTGGTGGCGATGCCGGTACTGGCCGAGACGCCGATGTACCGCTGGACGGACGCGCAGGGCCAAGTGCACTACGGCGATCAGCCGGACAACCGACCCGATACCACCTGGCTGAATGCGCCGCCGCTAGCCGCAGCTGCGCGGGAGCCAGCGCCTGGGCTGCCGTCACCATCACCGTCACCAGAATTGCTGGCCGCGCGCTGGGAGCGCCGGTGCGATGAATTGGCCGCTGCGCGCGCCATTTTTGATCGTCGCGCTCTGCGCATTGATTATTCCGGCCCACCCGCCAACGCCGCGATATTGCGCAACGCGACGGACCGAAACAGCACCGACGAGCAATGGCGGCGCTTGAAATGTCAGGAGCCGTGGGAGATTTCGTCAACGCCCGCGCCGCCACCGCCAAAGGCCATCCCCAAGGTCGACAGCGTGATTTGCCAGAGCGCGCGCGCGGAGCGTGCTATCTACGATCTACCGGATCGCGACCCGCGCTTGGGTGATCCAAAGCGCCGCCCCGAGTTGATCCGCTTGAGGAAAGAGGCGCAGCAACGGGCGCAGCAGCGGGTGGTCGAGTCAGGCTGCACCTATTCATGGGAGGGCGCGGCCGCCAAGGAATCCCCGGCGCCTGTAGACGCCCGAGAGGAGGGCGCGGCCGGTCGGGGGTATGGACTGTATCTTCTGGTGGTGATTCTGGTGGCCGCCGTGGCCATCAAGGTTTTTGGCCCCAAGCTGGGGCCATAGACCCCGACCGCCAACGCGGCGATCTGGGGGCCGCTCGCGCCTGACCCGGCATTGATTCCCACTTAACATCGGTTGGACGAAATTTAAACCGGTTTTGAACGGGTTTAACGGGGCCAAGTGAACCCTGGACGGCGCGGGGGGCATTCTGCAGCCCGCGGGCGCAATAAGCCCGCGTAGGGCGGAATAGCGCAGCGTATTCCGCCTTCCGGGAGCAACGCTACTCCAAACTCAACTCGCGCACTGCTGGCCCAGCGGCCCAGTCCGGTGGATAGACGCCCCGCTCGACGTAGCGGTGAAACGACGAATACGGCCAGTCGGCCACCTTGCCGGCGTGGCCGTGTTTCACCGGGTTGTGGTGGATGTAGTTCACGTGCCGGGTTAGGTCGGCCTCGTCGCGGATGGTGTGTTCCCAGAAGCGCCGTTGCCAAATACCGCGTTCGCCGGTGCGCTGCCGTCGTTCAGAGAGTCTTTCCCCGGCCGCGATGCGGCGCGCGAAGGCGGATTTGATCAGCCGCCAGCGGGTGGAGAAATCGGCATCGCCGGGCGGCAGGGTCCAGATGCAGTGCAAGTGATCCGGTAGGATCACGATGGCTTCGATGGTGAAGGGGTATCGGCGCCGGACGGCGCGAAACGCCCCACGCAGCGTCCCGACGTTCTCGACCAGCAGCCGGCGGCGGCGTTCGAGCAGGGCGACGGTGAAGAAGAAGGTTCCGCCAGGAATGTCGGCACGAACATAGTGCGGCATGGCGGGAGTATATCGGCGGTGACGGTGCAGCTCGGAAGGCGGAATACGCTGCGCTATTCCGCCCTACGCATGCTGCGGCCTATTCGGGCCCGGGCGCCTGTATCCCGGGCTCTGATCTGGCGGTCGGGGGGGTCGCTCAGCCCGGCCCGAGCATGTCCGCTGGATCGATCAGGCGGTCGAAA
>CAZZHF010000151.1:0-7074 GCA_964653545.1 uncultured Gammaproteobacteria bacterium
CGGCCACACTATCCATGATCCCCAACGCGGCACCGATCGCCCTGACCTTCATGCTCATGGGCACGCTCGGCATCTGGCTGGACATGGCCACGGCGCTGATCGCCAGCGTCGCTACCGGCATCGCGGTCGACGACACGATCTATCTATATCAAGGCTACCGCAGCCGGCGCGCGGCGGGTGCTGGAACCGTATTCGCGCTTGCCCGCACCCTGCGGCGCACCGGTCCGGACTGCCTGGCGACCAGCATCATCCTCGGCGCGCAGTTTCTGCTATTAGGCCTGTCGGCCTTCATCCCCAGCCGTGAGTTCGGCCTGTTGACCGGCGTCGGCCTGCTGGTGGCGGTCAGCTTCGACCTGCTGCTGCTACCCGCCTTGCTGCTGGTGGCCGATGGTCGTCGCAAGACGCCCTGACAGCGCTCCGTCAGTATTCTTTACAAGCCCGACGTTTTAAAACTTTTCTTTTTATTATCATTGTTGTGAATCCGTTTATTGTCGATTCTTCAGCCTCCGACATGCAAAGTGGCACCCGTACCTCCACCTGCTATCTCCTCAGTCAGTCAGCTTTCTTTACAAACCGCGGAACCGTCGGCTCGGAGCACCCCACAGCACCCGAAAGACTTACTTGAATTATCATATATATCAGTATATTAAATCTAATAACTACCATTTGGCACGGTGTTTGATTAACTAACCAGCGAAAGCCGTCGATAGGCGATGGTCCATGAAGGAGACGACGCTAATGAATCGCAAGATCGCACTTGCAGCGGGGCTGATGACCCTGGGGCTCACAAGCTTCTCGGCTAATGCCGCTCATATAAGCGGATTATCGCTTTTCGACGGACAGGAATTCACCTTCAACCCTGACGGGTTTGAAGCCAGTATTGCCGATACCTTCACGGCGACGGCGATCGATTTCTCGTACGTGGCTGATGTCGACCAGACCAGCACCGGTCCGTTCTCGGCCGACTTTACCGAGACAGGCGTCGCCTTCTTCTCGACCTTCCAGAACCCTTTAGGCACGCCTCTGGGTGGCACCGCACTGAATTTGGGCTTTGACCTTGGCTACAAGATGTACGGCGTTTTCACGGCTACCGGCTCGGTGGTGCCAGGCCCAGGCCTCGCTGGAATCGACGGCACGTTTAGCACCTTCAATCTGACTATTTATATTGATCGCGACGAAAACACCACGTCAGTAGCGGCCGCACCGGGGGATCCAAACCAGACTACCGCAGTGGGTGGTACAACCTCCGACGACATCGCGATCCTATCCGGTGTCCTTAGCGTAGGCGGCTTCCACGTCTTCAGTGGTCTATTGGGTGGTGACTTCGATGTACTGTTTGACGTCACCTCGTATGACCCGACAGTGTGGGGTGGCGCCGCCTTTGCGGGCGACCTCAATGGCGATGGCGATTTCGATGACGCAGGCGAGTGGAACACCACTGGCGACCTCAACGGCGTCAACACCAGCATCAGCGGCTTGGTGGGCGGACCATTCGACACCAAGAATGACATCATCATCAATGGTTCTGGCAACCTTGCCTTGAGCACGGTCCCCGTTCCCGGAGTATTGGGCCTGCTCGGCGCCGGCCTCCTCGGCCTGGGCTGGGTGAATGGTCGGTCGCGTAGGAACGCGTAAGCTTCAGCCTTACTTGAGCTTTGAAAAGGCGGCCTTCGGGCCGCCTTTTCTTTTTGGCGTTCCCTATTCAGGCCTTGCCGGTAGATCAAGCACGACGCGTGGCACTTACCATCGCTCACCCCAGCCCGAGCCTTCGGGTATCGCGTACGAAAAACGGGGCGCAAGCGAGCTCGGGCCAGTACCCCCTCCTCTTATCTTAAAAGAGGCTCTGAATAATTCGATTCCGTTCATGGTTCGACAAGCTCACCACGCACGGAATCAACAGCTTACCGTTCGTCCTGAGCTTGTCGAAGAATTTGTTCAGAGCATCCCTAACCCGCAGCCGCGGAGTCCGTGAGTTGTTTCATCGACCGGCGCAGCGACCGCGATGACGGTACGCGGCTGACCCCGACCCGACCCATGAATACGCCTCGCTTGAGCTGATCCGGCCCGAGAAGCCCCTCCAGGTGATCGACGACACGTATCGCCTTGCGGTGCAGCGCCGGCATGCGGGTAAAGACGAGCCCCTGGCGCTGGTACTGGGCAAAAATCAGCGGCGTCATTTCCGGCTGCACGTGCAGACCGTGCTGCGTGGCCGTCAGCCAGAAACGCAGCAACTGCCGACCGTCGGGGCCAAAATCGTCGGTGGTCTCGGGTACAGCCGGCGCCACCAACACAAAGTGCGCGTCGCTGGCCAGAGCGGGCAGGAAAGCAAGCTCCAGTGCCGGCGCTACCGTGCCGGCGAGGTAACGATTCAGGAACTCCAGCCGCTGCCGGCTGTGCATGGCCCAGCGCGACACCCGCCGCAGCAGCGGATCCAGACCCACCGCCTGGTCCGGAATGCGGTCCTCGCTGAACCTGGCGCCCCATTCAATGATGTCCCGGTGCAGCGGATAGCCTTCCGGCAGTAGCAGCCGCAGACGGCCATTGCTGAAAAGAATCCGCGCCATGCGCAGCCGGTCTGCGCCTTCCAGCCAGCGAACCGCATAGCCTGGTGACAATGCGGCTTCCAGCGCCAGCCGCTGATCGCCGGTCAGCGGCTGGCGCGACATCGGACGCCGCTGCACGGTGCGGGTGGTAATGCACGCCGCCAGAGGATCGGGCGCGATGGACGGGTCCGCGTACAAGTGCAGGTCATAAATCGGCGCGTTGCCCGGGCAATTCGCCCGTGGCGCACTGTCCACCCGCAGACCATGGCGGCTGGCCGCCAGCGCGATGCACTCCAGCACCGCGCCGTGTGCCAACTGGCTGGCATGCCCGCGCAGGTCGTACACGCAATGCTCGCGGGTGTCGTGGCCGAGTACCACGAGGTGGTCCGCCGACTCGATCCGAAACCGCCACGGCTGGGTGTTGTCGCCGCTGGGTGCCCAGCGGGCGAGGTCGAGAATCTGCTCGGCGACGGCTAAATCAGGCATGGCGCGAAGCTAACCTCTGTTTTGCAGCCCCAGCTGGTCAGGGCTTCACTCGGCTCAGCGACAGACCTCGCGCAGCGGACTTTCCGACTCGGCGCCCGCCAGCAAGCGCAGCTGCTCGAGATCGAGAATCTCCACCGCGCGCCCATCGACCGCCAGGATATGGGCGTCCTGCAGCCGGCGCAGCAGGCGGCTCACGGTCTCGGCGGCCAGGCCCAGGAAATTGGCGATATCCAGACGCGGCATCGGCAGCATGAAGCGCTTCGACGAATAGCCACGCTGCGAAAAGCGTGCCGACAGGCTCAGCAGCAGCACCGCCAGGCGCTGCTCCGGTGACTGTTTGCCGAGCGACAGCAGTTGCTGCTCGCGCTTGGTGATCTCGCGACTCATCAGGCGCAGCAACTGGTGTTGCAACGCCGGCACCTGGCGCGCGGTGTCCTCCAGCCGCTCGAACGGTACCTCGCAGACGCTGGTGGTTTCCAGCACGCGGGCGCTGGCCGCGTGTACGCCATCGGTAAGGCCGTCCAGACCCAACAGCTCGCCGGGCAGGTGAAAGCCGATGATCTGCTCGCTGCCGTCCCGGCCAACAGTGAAGCTTTTTGCCGCGCCGGACCGGGCGACAAAGATCGACGCGAACGGATCGCCCACCCGAAACAGGAACTTGCCCCGCGGCAACGGGCGCGAGCGATGGACGATCTTCTCCAGCAGATCAATGTCGGCATCGCTCACGCCAAGCGGCAGGCACAGCTCGTGCAGGTTACAGGTGCCACAGGCGCGCTGCATGCTGCGCAGGGAAAACGAGGAGTGGTTCACGCAGCGGGACCTGGGATTGTGGGGTGATCAGTGTTTCGGGGCGATTCTGGCAGTCTGGTTCGAGTTATCCAGCAGCAGGGACGGCCTGTCAAGCTGGCATAATCAGCCCCTATATCGGTCGCGACCGATACCGCTTCAATCCACTGCGGAGCGTGGCCTTGAACGTGCTCGCCCATGCCCTACTCGCACAGCAGTCCGGTTGCTCCCTGATCGGTAGCCTGCTGGGCGATTTTGTGCGCGGCGCGCCCCCGGCGCATTACCCGTTGGCGTGGCGACACGGTATCCGGCTGCATCGGCGCATCGACCGTTTCGTTGACACGCATCCCGCCTCGGCTTGCAGCGTGCAACGCCTGCCGACCGAGCTGCGTCGCTGGGCACGGGTGGCGCTCGACGTTTACTACGACCACCTGCTCAGCCGCGACTGGCCCCGGTACTGCGCAACGCCGTTGCCGCAGTTCGCCAGCACGGTGTATCGCACCCTCGATGAACACCGACAGGCACTGCCACCAGATCTGGTCCGGTTCGCCGACTTCATGGCCGCGCGCGACTTGCTGGCAGCCTACCGCGACCCGCAAGTCATTGACGAGGTACTGGTCCGTCTTGCCGGCCGCTGCCGTCGGCCAAGCACGCTGGCGCACACCTTTCCGTTTTTGGAGCAGGCCGATGCGGGGCTTGGCGGCGATCTGGCGCAGCTTTATCCGGCCACGCTGAGGTTCGCCCGCGGCGAAGTGGCGGCGCGCCAGCTACGCCCGGCTGCCTGAGCAGCCGTTAACTATCAATAGACGGTCGTCGCCGACCCGAGCCACGATTGGTACTGCCCTGCCTTTAGGAGACCTGTGTGCCCAACATGACCACTGACCTGGAAGGCTATTTCCGCCGCCAGACACGGCCACAGCGCCAGGAATTCACGCGCGTGGCGATCGCCGCCGCCGCCGACGGCATTCCGACCATCGGCCCGGTTCTGGGCGGTCTGCTGACGGTACTGATTCGCTTCGGCGCCGTGCGCCGGGTACTGGACCTGGGCGCCGGAAACGGCTATTCCGCGCTGTACCTGGCCGAGGGCATGCGCGGCGAGGGGGAGATCATTGCTCTCGAACGCGATCCACGCCGCGCCGTGGCGGCGCGCCAGAATCTTGCCCAGTGCAGCGTCAAGACCAATGTGCTGATCGGTGCCGCGCAAGAAGTCCTGCCCGGCCTTGGGGCGCCGTTCGACCTCATCTTGCTCGACCTCGACAAGACCGATTACCTCTATGCGCTCGAACACTGCGCCCGCCTGCTGCGCCCCGGCGGCATGCTGGTGATCGACAACACCGGCTTTGCCGAGGCTGAACCGTTCAATGCCGCGCTGGCGGCCGACGCGCGCTTTTACAGCGTCAACCTGCTGTGCCTGCTACCCGGCCACAGCCCGGAGCACGACGGCGTGGCGCTGGCGGTGCGCCAGTAAGGCAGACGCGAGCAGCGCTGTGTGCCTGCTGGTGTTGGCTTACCGGGTACACCCGGCCTATCCGCTGGTGGTGGCCGCCAACCGCGACGAGTTTTATGGTCGCTCATCCGAGCCGGCACGGTTCTGGCCCGAGGCACCGCAGATGCTGGCAGGGCGTGACCTCGCCGCCGGTGGCGCCTGGTTCGGCGTGACCCGCGACGGGCGTTTTGCCGCGGTCACCAACTATCGCGAAGCACGCGCGCCGGCCGCCGCCTCGCGTGGACATCTGGTGCGCGATTATTTGCAGGGTAACTGCCACGCCGGCGAATTTGCCCACACGCTGCTGCCGCGCGCGGACCTGTATGCCGGCTTTAACCTGCTGCTCGGCGACCCGAACGAGCTGTGGTGGTACAGCAACCGTGCCCAGGCGCCGCAGCGCCTGGGGCCCGGCGTTTACGGTCTGTCCAACCATTTACTGGACAGTCCCTGGCCCAAGGTGCTGACCAGCAAGGCGGCGCTGGCCGACGCCTGCGCCGATCCCGACAATCTGGCCCTTGCTCCGCTGGTCGACCTGCTCGGCGACCGCCGTACTCACGCCGCGTCGGCGGACCCGGTCAGTGGCATGGACGCTGACCTGGCGCGCGCCCTGTCGGCGGTGTTCATCGACACGCCCCTTTATGGCACCCGCTGTAGCACCCTGCTGCTGCAAAACGCCGCCAGCCGGGTGGATTTTGTGGAGCATAGCCACCGGCCGCGGCCCGGCCAGGCGCACTACCGATTCTTTCTCGACACCGCAAAAGGCAATCCTGAATGAGTATCTGGCGTCCCGGCCTTACCGTGGAACAACTGAACGCGCCGCATATGGGCGCCAGCATGGCCTGGCGCCTGGGCCTGCGGTTTACTGAAGTTGGACCGGACTATCTGAGGGCCACCTTGCCGGTGAACGAGCTCACCCGCCAGCCGGCTGGCATCCTGCACGGTGGCGCCAATGTCGTACTGGCCGAGACCATCGGCTCGGTCGCCTCCGGCGTGCTCGCCGGCCACGAGGGTGACCGGCACGTGGGCCTGGAAGTCAACGCCAACCACCTGCGGGCCGTGACAGACGGCGCGGTGACGGCTACCGTCAGGCCCCTGCACACGGGCAGGCGTACCCAGGTCTGGGACATCCGCATCGAGGATTCGGCGGGTAGAATCACCTGCGTGTCCCGTCTCACCGTCCTGACCGTTGGCCCGCGCCAAGGTGAGTAACCGCTTTTACCCCCGAGGAGTATTCCATGAGCATCAAAGTTGGCGACAAGATTCCCTCCGTGACCCTGACCCAGATGACCGCCGACGGTCCCAAGCCGGTTTCCACCGACGAGCTGTTTGCCGGCAAGAAAGTGGTGCTGTTCGCCGTACCCGGCGCCTTTACCCCGTTGTGCTCCGGCCAGCACCTGCCCGGCTACGTGAAACTTGCCGACCAGTTCAAGGCCAAGGGTGTGGCCAGCATCGTCTGCGTATCGGTAAACGACGCATTCGTGATGGGTGCCTGGGGCAAGGACCAGCAAGTGGGCGACAAGGTACTGTTGGCGGCCGATGGAAACGCCGAGTTCGCCAAGGCCGTGGGCCTGGACATGGATGGCAGCGGCTTTGGCATGGGCCCGCGCTCGCAGCGTTACGCGCTGATCGCCGACAACGGTGTGGTGACCCACGTCGGAGTCGAGGAAGGCCGTACCTTCGAGGCCAGCAAGGCCGAGACGATTCTGGCCGCCTTGTAAACACACCGGCACCGTAAGCGGCGCCGGCACCAGGCGCCGCCCCTATCCTTAACAA
>CAZZHF010000152.1:0-7068 GCA_964653545.1 uncultured Gammaproteobacteria bacterium
CGGTCAGCGGAACGTGTGCGGTCGCCCGCACTGGACCTTTTCCGTCCAGGGGCCTGCCGGCTCCATCCACCACCCGACCCAGGAGGCCCACGCCCACCGGCGCCACGGCGCCATGGCGTAGTGGCAGTACCCGTGCGCTCGGGCCCAGTCCGTTAACCGGATCGATCGGCATCAAGTACATGAAATCACCGGAGAAACCGACCACCTCGGCCTCGATGTCGGCCTGACCGGGCTGACGCACCGTGCAACGGCTGCCAATGACGGCCGGCAGACCAATCGCTTCCAGCGTCAGGCCGACCATCCGCGTGAGCTTGCCCTCGACCTGCACCGGTTGCAGCACATGCATCTGCGCCGCGCGGGCACGCAAGCGACTGGACAGGCGCTGTTGCAGTTCGACGCTCACGCCTCCTCACCCTCGGTCAGCTGGGCAAACACCTCGGCCAGGCGGGTTTCGAGTGTCAGATCCACCTCCGATGACTCGGTCGTGATGCGACAGCCACCCCGATCCAGGCCGGCGTCGGCCAGCAGCTCCCAGCGGGCATCGTTGCGGCCGCGTGGCGCGGCACTGCGTACCAGATCCATGTCTTGGGGATTAAGGTGCACGGTGATCTGACGTGCCGTCGGCGGAAGCGCTGCCACGCCTTCGCGTATCAGCTCACTGATGCGGGCCGGCATCGCCGTCAGCTCGCGCCGCACAACCTGCCGAGCCAGCGCACAGGCCAATTGCAGCACACCGTCCAGAACATCCTGCTCGACGTCGGCGAGCGGCGCGGCCAGGCTATCGAACAGCCCCGCCAGGCGTGCACCGTCCGCCGCCAGCTGTTCTGCCGCTTGCTGGCGCCCGTCGGCCAGCCCCCGCTCCAGGCCGGCCGCATAGCCTGCGGCGTGACCGTCGTCATTGACGACCTGGCCCGCGCTGAAGGCTGTGGCGCCAGCTGCGGCCGCGGCCAGCGCGCTGTGCGTTCGCCAGCGCTGAAACGACTTACTCGACAAAGTCGCCGCTCGCTTTGCCCAGGCGGATCGTGCCGGCTTCCGACAGGCGGCGCGCGGCGCCGAGCATTTCCTTTTGCGCCTCCTCTACTTCGGCCAGGCGTACCGGCCCGCGCAACTGCATGTCCTCGCGCAGCATTTCGGCAGCGCGTTTGGACATGTTCTTGAAGAAACGCTCGCGAATGACCTGATCAGCACCCTTCAGGGCGACCAGCAGGACCTCGGAAGTGGTCTCGCGCAGCAGCGCCTGCAAGCCCTTGTCGTCAACCTCGACCAAGTTCTCGAACAGAATCAGGTTGTCCTGAATCTGCTGCTCCAGTTCCTCATCGACGCCACGCAGCTCTTCCAGCACGACGTTACCGACCGGCGGGTCGAGACGACCGACGATACCGGCGGCGGTCTTAACGCCACCGACCTGTGCCGACTTGACCTGCACATCGCGATAAAACTGCTGTTCGAGGATCACCCGCACCTCGTTGAGCGCGCCCGGTTGCAGCTCGTCCAAGGTGGCGATGCGCATCACGATGTCGGCGCGTAAATCGGTCGGGATAAGCCCCAGAACCAGCGCCGCCTGATCCTGTTCCATCGAGGCCAGCGCCAGCGCCGTGACCTGGGGATGCTCATCCTTCAATATGCCGGCAATGGCTTTGGGGTCCATCCACTTGAGGCTACCCAGGCTGTCGCTGTCCTGGTCCATGACCCGGTCCAGAATGCCGCGTGCCTTTTGCTCCCCCAAGGCATTGACCATGACGTTGCGCAGGTAATCCCCAACGCCAACCGTGAGCATGCTGTCGGCTTCCACCGCCATGCCAAACTCGTTCATCACCACGTTGACCTGTTCCTGGCTGATGTTGCCCAGGCGCATCATGGCGGCGCTGATGCGCTGCACTTCCTTCGGCTCCATGTTGCGCAGCACGTCCGCTGCCTTACGCTCGCCCAGGGCCATGACCAGAATGGCGGAGCGCTCGGTGCCGCTGAGCTTGGTTACCTCAGGCATCGCTGGCCATCCAGTTACGCATCACCTGCATCACGCGTCGCGGATCCTGTTCGTGCAGATCCGGCAACGGCGGCGGCGGCGGCGGGGCCGCGATCCGCGGGGCAACTGGCGCCTGGCTGTGATCGCCAGCGCGGTTTCGTGGCGCCGGCCACGCGTAGGAAATCAACAACCCCCCCCCATGTCGCACGCTGAGCAACAACGCCCGCATGACCCCGATCAAGACCAGCGCCAAGGCACCCACACCCAACAACATGCGTCCGGCCTGCCACAGCCAGGGTTGTTCCAATAGGGGGGTGGCCGTCGGTTCGGGGGCAAGCTCGGTCGGCGCAAACGAGGCATTGACGACGTTGATGCTGTCCCCGCGTTCGGCGTTGAACCCTACTGCGTCACGAACCAGGGCGGTATAGCGATCGAGCTCTTCCTGGGTGCGCGGCGTGCGCGTTTCCGCGCCTTCCTCGCCGGCCACGCGGCGGTCATCCACCACCACCGCCACGGTCAGCCGCTGAACACCGCCGCCGGCGAGCTTGGTATGACTGATGGTGCGATCGATCTCGAAATTGCGTACCGACCGGTGATTGCGTTCTTTGGGCGTGGTGTCGGCGTTCGCCAGGGCAAGTGGCGCCGAGTCACTGCTTACGGGCTCACCGCTTACGGGCTCACCGCTGCCCTGGGCCGGCACCGGGGTCAGGCTGCCCCCCTGCGGCGGCTGGTTGCTGAGGGTGCCGGGCACACCGCCACCAGCGGAGCCACCGACCGCCATCTCGGAGGCTTCCTCCTGCGAGCTGCGCAGCACCGGATTCTCAGGCTTGTACTCCTCCTGGGTGCGTTCGGTTACCGCAAAGTCGAGCTCGGCGCTTACCTTGGCGCGCACTCCACCGGGCCCAACCACGGCCGCCAGCAGGTCCTCGATACGTCGCACGTAATCCTGCTCCAGGCGACGGGCATAGTCGTACTGTTCGCCCGACTGGTTCAGTCCGCGCTGGCCGGCTGGGCGAGTCAGCAGATTTCCCGCCTGGTCGACCACGGTCACCTGTCGGGCGGCAAGGTCCGGCACGCTGGAAGACAGCAGGTGCACGATGGCGGCCACCTGCCCCTCCTCGATGCTGCGACCGCGATACAACTGCAACATCACCGACGCACTTGGTTTATCGCGTTCACGCACGAATACCGAGCGCTCCGGAATGGCCAGATGCACCCGTGCCTGGCCCACTCCGGCCATGGCACCGATGGTGCGTGCCAGTTCGTTCTCGAGCGCATGCTGGTAGCGGGCGTTCTCCATGAAACGGCTGACCCCGAAGCCGGGATCCTGAGTCAACATTTCAAGACCGCTGCCGCTGCCTCTGGGCAACCCTTCGCCGGCCAGCTTCAGACGCGCGTTATGCACCTCGGCTGACGGCACGCGCAACGCGCCAGTGCCGGCATCCAGCCGGTACGGGATGGCCGCTTTCTCCAGCGCCGCCACGACCTGCGCCGCGTCGCGTTCTTCCAGACTGCCGTAAAGCAGGCTGAAATCGGGCGTGCGAGCCCACAGCACAATGCCAATGACACTGGCGACGCACGCGGCAAGGGCAACCAGCAACACCGCCTGGCGCGAGGCCGGCAGCTTTATAAAGCCCTGGACCAGCGCAGCCGGAGTGCCCGGAGCAGGAACGGGTAAGGTCGATTCAGCCATTTTCTCGGTTCCCTAACTGCAGCTGGTTCACACCGGCATGTTCATAACGTCCTGGTAGGCGGCCAGGAGCTTGTTTCGCACCTGAACCACCGCCTGGAATGAAAGACTCGCCTTCTGGCCAGACACCATCACCTGCGCCAGACTGACGCGCTCGTCACCCTGCTCGAAGCGGGTCGACAGATCCTTGGACGCGCCCTGCGCTTCGTTGACCTGCTTGACCAGGTCGCCAAGCACAGCGCCAAAGCTGCTTTGCGTCGCCTCACCCGGTGCCGAGACCGGTGCGGTGGGCTGCTCCATCTGTGCGCGAAGGGCACGGATCTGCCCCAACACCGCGTTGATCTGCAGGTCGGACATGGCTCAAGCCTCCTTAATTTCGGCGACCGGGCTGGCGCCCGGCGACGGCACTTCAAATCCTGCCTCGCGCAGCTGGGCCAGCTTGTAGCGCAGCGTGCGCTCGCTGATGCCAAGCTTGGCGGCGGCCAGTGCGCGGCGTCCTTGCGCTTCGCGCAGGGCGCCCAGGATCAGTTCGGCTTCGCGACCCTTCAGATCGCGATCCAGGTCGCCTGGCGCAGCCGGCGGCGTATCGCGGCCTTGCGGCGCGCAGGCCAGGTGGCTGGTCTCGATCGCGTCAGCATCCGCCAGGATCAGCGCCCGCTGGATCATGTTGTCCAGTTCGCGCACATTGCCTGGCCAGGAATAGCCAATCAGGGCACTGACCGCCGCATCGGCCAGCACCGGTGCCGGCGTGGGCCGATTCCAGTGCCGCGCCAACAGTCGCCGCACCAATGGCAGGATGTCCCCCGGCCGCTCGCGCAGCGGCGGCAGGTGTAGCGGGAATACCGCCAGGCGGTAGTAGAGGTCTTCGCGAAAACTGCCGGCGGCCACCGCGGCCTTCAGGTCGCGGTTACTGGTTGCCAGCACCCGCACGTCGAGCGTCAGCAAACGCTGCCCACCCAGGCGCTCCAGCTCCCGCTCCTGCAGCACCCGCAGCAGCTTCGCCTGCAACCCCAGGGGCATCTCGGATATCTCGTCCAGCAACAGCGTGCCACCCTGTGCCTGTTCAAACTTTCCAGCATGCGCGCTGACCGCGCCCGTGAAGGCGCCCTTCTCGTAACCAAAAAGCGTCGCCTCCAGCATGTTCTCTGGGATGGCGGCGCAGTTGATGGCAATGAAAGGCCCGGCATTGCGCGGCGAGTGGCGGTGGATGTAGCGGGCCAGCACCTCTTTGCCGGTGCCCGACTCCCCCGTCAGCAGCACACTCACTTCATTGCTGGCCACCCGCGCCGCGAGCGTCAGCAAATCGCGCGAGCGTGGATCCTCCGCAACCGGCTGTTCCGAATCGGGCACCTGCCCGTCAACCAGGCGAGTCACCAAGCCGACCAATGCGGCGGGCTCGAACGGCTTGGCCAGATATTCAACCGCTCCGTCACGCACCGCCTGCACGGCGCTGCGGATAGTGCCGAAGGCGGTCATCAGCACCACCGGCACTTCCGGCCGCCGTCGGCGCAGGGCATGCAATAAGGCAGTACCGTCCATCGGCTGCATCTGCACGTCGCTCACCACCAAGGCTGGGCGTTCACGTTCCAGCAGCGCCAGCGCGGCCGTGCCATCGGCTGCCGGCAAGCTGCGATAGCCAGCCAGATCCAGGGTGTCGCACAGCGCCTCGCGCAGCGCCACGTCGTCTTCCACCACCATCACTGCTGCATGACTCATCACTTAAGCCTCCAGCGCCACCAGGGCCGGCAACTGGCACGGCAGCGCCAGTTCAAAACGGCAACCAAGCGATGACTCGGCCAGCAGCAGCGTGCCGCCGTGGCGTTCGACCACCGCGCGCGCCACCGCAAGGCCAAGTCCGGTACCACCGGGACGCCCGGACACGAACGGCTCGAATACCCGCCCGGTCAGTTCAGCCGCAAGGCCGGGGCCGTTGTCGCAGATGGCCAGGCGCAACTGGCCCGGCGCACCGCCCAGGCGCTGCACCGAGACTTCGGTCGCGCCCGCCTCAAAGGCATTCAAGCAAAGGTTGGTCAGTGCGCCGCTCAGGTTCTCAAGGCTGCCGCGCAGCCCGAGCGCCACGTGCGCCGCGGGCAGGCACAGCCTGGCCGTTGCCGGCCGCTGCGGCTCAACCGCCGCGGCCAGCGCGTGCATCAGATCGGCAAAGGAAAAACGTTGATCGCCGGCATCAGCGCCATGCGCGAATGCCAGCATGTCCGCCACCAAACGCTCCAGCTGCCGCAAACGCTCGACCAAGCGGCCCGCGAAACGCGTCCGGTCAGCCGGCGCCAGGTCGGCGTCGCGCAAATGGCAGGCATAAACCAGCGCCGTACTCAGCGGCGTGCGCACCTGATGCGCGAGACCCGCGCTCATTTCGCCCAGAGCCGCCAGCGGCCGCTGCTCGGCCAGTTCCCGCTGCAACGCCGTCAGACGGCGTTCGAGCTGCCGGTAGGAAGCGCCCAGCGCTCCCGACAGGTGCTCGAAAGCTGTGCCGTCAGGGGTCGTATCGGAGCAAGGCATTGCCGGCATGGTCGGTGCGTCCAGTCACTGCGCCCCAATGCGTCGGGGCAGGTCTCGACCAACCGTAATGCAATCGCCGTACCAGATTTATTCTTATTTAATATTCAGTAGGTTATAGATTTTTATAGGCCGCCGCGTCAAACATCCGACGCGAATCCTGCCCGCTGCAAACCGTACTTGCGCATCTTCTCGACCAGGGTGGTACGGCGCATGCTGAGAAGTTCGGCGGCATGAGCCACCACATCGCCGCTTTCGTTCAGGGCTTGCTGGATGTAGCTGCGCTCGAGTTCTTCGAGAAAGTCCTTGAGGTTGATGCCGGCCGACGGCAGGCGCGTTGCAGTCGGTTCCGCCACCTGCATCGGGGGCGGCAGGTCGGTCACATCATGGGTGTCATCCAGGGCCGCGCCTTGGCGAAGGCGCGCCGGCAGATCCGTGGCGGCGACCGGGCGGTCGCCGTGCATGATGGCCATGCGCTCGATGACATTCGCCAGTTCGCGCACATTACCCGGCCAGGGATAGTCGGCCAGCACCGCCAACGCGTCGCGCCCAACACGAACCTGTATGCCCTTCTCGCGTCCGATGCGGGCCGACAGTTCGTCCACCAGGGCTGGAATGTCCTCGCGCCGCTCGCGCAGGGGCGGCAGTTCGATCGGGAACACGTTCAGGCGGTAATAAAGATCCTCGCGGAACGCGCCGTCGCGGATGCCAGCCTCCAGGTCGCGGTGGGTCGCGGCGATGATGCGCACATCGGCAGTGATGCTGCGATTGCTGCCGACCCGCTCGAACACCCGCTCCTGCAACACGCGCAGAAGTTTTACCTGCGTGGGCAGGCTAATGTCGCCGATTTCATCAAGAAACAGCGTGCCGCCCTCGGCCGCATCGAAGCGACCCTGGC
>CAZZHF010000153.1:0-602 GCA_964653545.1 uncultured Gammaproteobacteria bacterium
GACGGGTGGGGCAGTTCCACGCCCCCGGCGGACCAGGCATCCGCTTTGACTCGCACCTGTATGCCGACTACACGGTGCCGCCGAATTACGACTCGATGATCGGCAAGCTGATCGCCCACGGCGCCGACCGCACCATCGCCCTGGCGCGGGTGCGCACGGCCTTGCTGGAGCTGATCGTGGAAGGCATCCAGACCAACACGACACTGCATCTGCGGCTGGTCGATGAAGGCGACTTTCGCCGCGGCGGGGTCAGCATCCATTACCTGGAAAAACTGCTGGGCAACGCAACCTGACCCGAAGGCGGGGGCCAGCCAAGCGATTGCGCCATTCACCCGGCGGCGGGCGATTCCAGATATTCGCCGGGCGAGATGCGCCGTCCGGCAAGGAATTCGTGCACCAACAGCATCCGGCCGCCTTCCGGCTGCAGCGCTGTGAGGCACAGGCTGCCGGTACCGCAGGCGACCTCGACTCCCGCGGCCCCGACCGCCAAGACCTGGCCGACGGGACCCGCGCCCGAACCGGGCCGTGCGGCGCCTATACGCAAGCGTTGCCCGCGCCAGACGGTCCACGCCAACGGCGCCGGGACAAACGCTCGCACTTTT
>CAZZHF010000153.1:612-7033 GCA_964653545.1 uncultured Gammaproteobacteria bacterium
GCCTCGCGCTTGTCGATCTTGGCGGCATCGCACGCACCGTCGACCGGCTGTGGCCGGGCCACGACGCCACCCGCCTCCAGACCCGCCAGCACCTGTACCAGACCCGCCGCGCCGAGCTGGGCCAGCCGCTCGCGCAGGCTGCCGCCGGTGTCATCCGGCCGGATCGGTTCGCGGCGTTCCAGAAACACCGGTCCGGTGTCCAGGCCGGCGTCCATCTGCATGATGCACACTCCGGTCTGCGCGTCACCGGCCAACAATGCCCGCACAACCGGGGCCGCGCCCCGCCAGCGCGGCAGCAGCGAGCCATGGACGTTGAGCGCACCCAGACGCGGCACGGCGAGCAGTGCCGTCGGCAGGATCAGGCCATAGGCCACGACCACCAGCAGATCAGGCCCGAACGCGGCCAGCTGGGTGGCCGCTTCGGCCTGCCGAAGGCTGGCCGGCTGGAGAACCCTGATACCCGCCGCCAGCGCCGCCACCTTGACCGCCGACGGACTGAGCTTGCGCCCTCGCCCGGCTGGACGGTCCGGCTGCGTGTATGCGGCACGTACTGCATGCCCGGCCTCCAGCAGGGCATGCAGGCTCGGCACGGCAAATGGCGCCGTGCCGGCGAAGACGACGTTAAGGCTCACAGCCGCGCGCCTTCCCGCCCACGCTTGTCAGCCTTCTTGCGCAGACGGTCCTGTTTTAAGCGCGACAGATAGTCCACGAACAACTTGCCATCGAGGTGATCGATTTCGTGCTGCACGCACACTGCCAGCAGGCCATCGACCTCAAGCTGCTGGATCTCACCGTCAAGATCGAGGAAACGTACGGTAATGCGCTCGGCACGTTCCACTGTTTCGAACACCTCGGGCACCGACAGGCACCCTTCTTCGCTGATCTGACTGCCGTCACGGACCAGGATCTGTGGATTCACCATCACCTGCAAGGCGTCGCCCTCAGTGCTGAGGTCCATCACCAGGAGCCGCCTGGCCTGGCCAACCTGGGTCGCGGCAAGACCAATGCCCTTGGCGGCATACATGGTCTGCGCCATGTCGGCCGCGAGCTGTCGCAGCGCGTCGTCGATGGAATCAACCGGGCGCGCTCGGTGCCGCAGAGCCGGATCGGGGTAGGTGAGAATGGGAAGCAAGGCCATGGGGGCGATATTAGGTGGTGAGATTGGCTATCTGGGCTACACTGAGAGTGCCCTTAGGACTATGGCGCCGGTGACCGATATGTCGGCTAATGGTGCCCGACCCATCCGTGAGTGATTAGGCTTGCGGGCCCGCGAGAGCGAAATAATCATACTGGCCGGAACTCACCCATGACCAGAACCCGCTATTGGCTGTTGCCTCTTTTTTTTCTGTGGCCGCTCCTGGCAGGCGCTGACGACCTGGCGCTGCGCCCGGACCATCCAGACGAGTACGTGGTGGTGCGCGGCGACACGCTGTGGGACATCTCAGGGCGTTTCCTGGAAAAACCCTGGTACTGGCCGAAATTGTGGGGCGTGAACCCCCAGATCAGCAATCCGCATCTTATTTACCCAGGCGATCGCTTGCGATTGGTTATGACGGCGGATGGGCCACGCCTCATACGCGACGGTGGCGGGGGGCCGGACCGGCTGTCGCCGCAGGTTCGCTCAAGCGCTATCGACACTGCCATACCCCCCATCCCGTTCAAGCACGTCCAGGCCTTCCTGGAGGAAGCCGTCGTGCTGCGCAGCAACCAGCCCAGTGATTTTGCCTACGTAGCGGCGGCCGCGGACGAGCACCTGACGGTGGGTGCGGGGGATCGCGTCTATGCGCGCCAGACTTCCGCCGAAACGGGCCAGATGCTGGATATCTATCGCATCGGTGATCCGTATTTTGACCCCGAAAGTGGCGAGGCGCTGGGTTACGCCGCACTGTTCGTCGGCCAGGGCAAGGTACAGCGTTCGGGTGACCCGGCCACGCTGGCGGTAATCAAAGCCAGGCGCGAGGTTCTCGCCGGCGATGTGCTGATCCCGACCGACGACCGGCCGATGCAGGCTTCTTACCTCCCACACGCGCCAAGCTCCGAGGTACGCGGGCACATCATCAGCGTGGTCGATGGCGTCTCGCAAATCGGCCAGTACAGCGTCGTAGCCCTCAGTCGCGGGCGTCGCGACGGCCTGGAACTGGGCCATGTCCTGCAGGTACGCCAGGTACAACAGCCTATCGATGACCCTGTCGCGCGTCAGCGGGTGCAACCCCCCAGCGAGCCGGCCGGTGCGGTCATTGTGTTTCGGCTGTTCGAGCGGGTGAGCTACGCCCTGGTTATGCGCGCCAGCCGACCGATGCACGTGCTCGACGAGGTGACGCCGCCCTGACACCGGCTGCGGCCAGCCTGGCTCTGGCGCGTACGCCGGGGCTGGGCGTCGTTGCCTGGCGCCGACTGCTCGGCGAATTTGGGTCCCCGGCCGGCGCGTTGGCGGCATCGCCCCGAAAACTGGCGAGCGCGCTGGGCGCGAACTCGCGCCTGGGCAAGGCTATCGCTGCTGCCGCCCAGCACCCACCTCAGGCCGACCTCGCGTGGCTTGAGGCAGCGCCCGACCGCCAAGCGCTGTTCCTGGATTTGCCAGGCTATCCCCCGCAGCTGGCGCAGATTGCGGACCCACCCCTGGCGCTGCTGGTCGAGGGCACTGCGGCGCTGTTACTTGCGCCACAGATCGCCATTGTTGGCAGCCGCAATGCCTCTCCTGCCGGTGTAGAAACTGCGTTTGCCATGGCCGGCGCCCTGTCTCGTTGCGGGCTGGTGGTGACCAGTGGGCTTGCCGAAGGTGCCGACGGCGCTGCCCACCGTGGCGCTCTCGCCGCGCAGGGCAAGTCCCTCGCGGTGCTTGGCACCGGTCCTGATCGGGTCTATCCGCGCCAGCACGCCGAACTCGCTGGCCAACTGCGCCTCACCGGCGCGCTGGTCAGCGAACAGCCGGTGGGGACGCCGCCGCGGGCGTTCAACTTCCCGCGCCGCAATCGGATCATCAGTGGCCTGTCGCTAGGCGTCCTGGTCGTG
Source organism: uncultured Gammaproteobacteria bacterium (assembly GCA_964653545.1). Classification (GTDB taxonomy): domain Bacteria; phylum Pseudomonadota; class Gammaproteobacteria; order Immundisolibacterales; family Immundisolibacteraceae; genus Immundisolibacter. Next base: position 3,625 of record CAZZHF010000153.1, read on the forward strand.
GAAGCCGGAGCCCGCAGCGGCTCGCTGATTACTGCCCGCCTGGCGGCCGAACAGGGGCGGGAGGTGTTCGCGATCCCGGGCGGCATTCACAACCCGCTCGCGCGCGGCTGTCATGCGCTGATCCGCGAAGGCGCCAAGCTGGTCGAGTCGGCGACGGACATCCTGGAGGAACTCCCGCAGCTGGCTGTCGGTCATAGCACGCACAGCGTGCCGCTGGCCACTCCCGCGCTGGACCCCATGGCGGCCAGGGTGCTGGCCTGTATTGGCGATAGTCCGGTCAGTCTTGACCTTCTGGTAGCACGCGTCGGATTGACGGTAGCCGAAGTTTCCACCATGCTCTTGACGCTGCAACTGGATGGTTTGGTGGCACCCCAGCCTGGTGGCTTGTTCGGCCGCCGAGGCCGGATGTAGGGATGCTGAGGATATCGATGAAGGAATCCGTTCTCGACGTGCTGATGTTCTTGCTGGACCATTACAGCGACGGCGGCACCCTGGACGACGACGCTCGTGACAACCTTGCTGGCCAGCTGGCCAGCATGGGTTTTGGGGATGGCGAAATAGACCACGCCTTCGACTGGCTGGAAAGCCTCGCGGACGACGACGAAGTGCAGCTAGAAGCCTGTAGCGCCTGGGGCGAGAATGCCCTGCGCCACTTCTGCGCCCAGGAACAGTACCGGCTGAGCCTGGAAGCGCAGGGTTTTTTGATTCTGCTTGGGCAGAACCCCATGATCGACAAACCGTCCCTCGAACGGGTCGTCGATCGAGCAATGGCGCTCGAACTGGACGAAATTGACCTCGACGCCATCAAATGGATCGCCCTTATGGTCCTTTACAATCGGCCTGACACGGCCCATCTGTACGCCTACATGGAGGAAATGGCTCAGCCCGAAGCGCTGCGGCGTCTGCAGTAGAACTGCCCTGGCCGACGCTACCCCGTCCCTACGCAAGCGCGTGACACCCACCGTACCACTGCCACGGGCGCAGCCCGTCTTATGAACAATCCAAGAACTGTTGTCGTCGTCGAGTCCCCGGCCAAGGCCAAAACCATCAAGAAATATCTCGGAGCGGACTACGAGGTGTTCGCGTCCTACGGTCACGTGCGTGACTTGGTGGCCAAGGAAGGGGCGGTAGAGACCGACCGAGATTTTTCCATGCGCTACGAGAGCATCGAGCGCAACCAGCGCCATGTGGACGCCATTGCCAAGGCGTTACGCTCGTCGGATCAACTGCTGCTAGCCACCGATCCCGACCGCGAGGGAGAAGCGATCGCCTGGCACCTGGCCGAGTTGCTAAAGGAAAGGGGTGTCATCAAGGACAAACCGGTCCGAAGGGTGGTTTTTCATGAAATCACCCAGCGGGCGATTCAGGAAGCGGTGCAGAATCCAGGAGCCATCTCCATGGATTTGGTCAACGCCCAGCAGACCCGACGGGCGCTGGACTATCTGGTCGGTTTCAACATCTCGCCGCTGTTGTGGAAAAAGATCCGCCGTGGCCTGTCGGCGGGTCGAGTGCAGAGCCCGGCGCTGCGACTGATCGTCGAGCGCGAGGAAGAAATCGAGGCTTTCACGCCGCGGGAGTACTGGACCCTTGATGCCACGGCGGGCAAGGGCAAGGCCGGATTTGCCGCCAAGCTGGCGCAGTTCGAGGGAGATAAAGTCGAGCAGTTCAGCATCGTCACCGGCGAGCGCGCCGAGCAGGTGCGCGCCACCATCGCAGCCCAAGCCAACGGCACATTGCGGGTCGCGGCGATTACCCGCCGCTCGCGCAAGCGTAACCCTGCCCCACCGTTCATAACCTCCACCCTGCAGCAGGAGGCGTCCAAACGCTTTGGCTTTACCGGCCAGCGCACCATGCGGATCGCTCAACAGCTCTACGAGGGTGTAGATATCGGCAGTGGCCCGATGGGCTTGATCACCTATATGCGTACCGACTCCACCAGTCTCGCGGCCGAGGCGGTTCAGGAGATTCGCGAGCTTATCCTCGAGCGCTTCGGTGAGCCGGCGCTGCCCGCCTCGCCCAACGTCTTCAAGACCAAGAGCAAGAACGCCCAGGAAGCGCACGAAGCCGTTCGCCCAAGTTCCGCCGCCCTCACGCCGGACAAGCTCAAGGCGCACCTGAGCGCAGACCAGCTCAAACTTTATACATTGGTGTGGAACCGCACGCTGGCGAGCCAAATGACCCCGGCACAGATTGATACGGTTGCCGTGGATCTGTGTCCGCCAGCACACCCACAGACGCTGTTGCGGGCCACCGGCTCCACGGTGCGCGAGCCGGGTTTTCTGGCCCTGTACGACAACCGCGAGGAGGGGGAGCAGGACGAGTCCTCCTTGCCGCCCCTGGAGCAGGATGCCGAAGTGGAGTTGCGCGCACTCGCGGCCAATCAACACTTTACCGAACCGCCGCCGCGCTACAACGAAGCCAGCCTGATCAAGATTCTGGAGGAATACGGCATCGGCCGTCCGTCGACTTACGCCAACATCATCACCACACTCCAGCAGCGTGAATATGTGGCCCTGGATGGCAAGCGCTTCCTGCCGACTGACGTTGGCCGTGTCGTGAGCCGGTTCTTGACCGAGTTCTTCACCCAGTACGTCGACTATGACTTCACCGCCCGCCTGGAGGATGAACTCGACGCCGTGTCACGCGGCGAGGCCGAGTGGCTACCGGTACTGGAACGCTTCTGGCAGCCGTTTCACGAGCTCGTGGTGCAAACCGAAACCTCGGTCGCCCGAAAGGACGTCACGCAGCAACTCCTAGACGAAGCCTGTCCGGAGTGTGGCAAGCCGCTCGCCATACGACTTGGAAAACGCGGCAATTTCATTGGCTGCACCACGTATCCTGAATGTAAATACACTCGGGATATCAAACCCGCCAATGGCGAGCCCGAACCTGCACCCGAGCTGCTGGACCGCAAGTGCCCGCTGTGCGAAGGCGACCTTGCCTACAAACGAGGCCGTTATGGCCGCTTCATCGGGTGCCAGAACTACCCTACCTGTAAACATGTAGAGCCGCTCAATAAACCGAAGGATACCGGCGTTGCCTGCCCCGACTGCAAGCAGGGCACTTTGATGGAGCGCAAGTCACGGTACGGTAAGCTCTTTTTCTCTTGCAGCCGTTATCCAGACTGCAAATTCGCGGTCTGGGATCCTCCCTTAGCCGAGCCTTGTCCTAAGTGTGGCCACGCGATCATGACGCTGAAGATCGGCAAGCGACGCGGCGCAGAGAAAGTTTGCCCGGACAAGACCTGCGGGCATCGCGAGCCGGCGCCCGAGGACGTCTTACCAGCTCCAACCGCCTGAGGGTTGGTGCCAGCCTAGCTCCCGACGAGCTCAGACATCCAGGTTGGCGACCACCAAGGCGTTGGTTTCGATAAATTCCCGCCGCGGCGCGACGTCATCTCCCATCAGCG
>CAZZHF010000154.1:0-6950 GCA_964653545.1 uncultured Gammaproteobacteria bacterium
TCGCGACTACCGACGAAGTGTCAGCGGGCGACTTTTCTGTGCGAGTCGTGGGTATGGTGAGGTGAAGTTAATCGAGATGACAACCTGCCAGCTGTGACAGCGTGCGGGCGTCCGAAGTTTCGGGCCGTCCGCTATCGTGCGTCCCGATCTGACGATTCGATTTCTCGCCAGGGATGAAACCCTTATGCTCCACCAATAGGCCGACCGCCAGGGCATCGTGAGCGACTCATGTCGCGACCACCGCGGGCTCCGCTGCGAAACGCAGCTCGAAGCGCATCCCGTCGGGCAGGCTCTGCGCGAGTATCTGCCAGCCGCTGCGCTCGCAGATGCGCTGCACGATGGCCAGGCCAAGCCCTTCGCCAGCAGCGACTTCGGGAGCCAGCCGCTGATGCCGGTCGAATGCGCGGACGATATCCGCGTCTGACAGGCCGCTGCCGCCGTCTTCCACTACCAGCGCATCGGCCAGAATGATGACCCGCACCTCGCTGCCAGGGGCATACCGCATCGCGTTGTCGAGCAGGTTTCGTACCGCCACGGTAAGCAGGGTGGCCGGACAGAGCAGTGTCACGTCGGAGCGCTCGATCAGCGCGATCGAGCGTGTTCCGGCCGCTGCCCTGGTATTCAGGCGCTCGATTTCGGCCCGCACGATCGCGTTGAGCGCGCACGGTTCCGAGCTTGCCTGCACCGACAGGGGGTCGCGGCCCAGGGCCAGAAACCCATCGATCAATGCCTGCATCTCGTGCGCGGCGGTGGCGATTCGCTCCACGGCGCTGCGTGCGCGCGGCAGCAGTTCCGAGCGTTGGAGCAAGGTCTCGGCAGCGCCGCTGATGATGGCAACCGGCGTGCGCAGTTCGTGACTTACATCGCTGGTGAACAGCCGTTCGCTGGCGATGAAGCCGTACAACTGCGCCAGGCGCTGCTCGAAGGCGCGCGCCAGGGCGCCGATCTCGTCGTTGGCAAAGCCAGCGGCCAGGCGCTGCGGTGATCGCGCCGGATCGGCCCGGCGCACGCGCTGCGCCAGACGCAGTACCGGCTCGAGTACGCTGCCGGCGGTCAGGCGCGCAATCAAGTAAGCCGCCACCCAGGCTGACACGGTACCGACAGCCAGGACCGCAAACCAGACCTGCTCGCGGCGCTCCTGTTCCGACGAAGGCTGCACCAGGTAGTAGCGTCGGGTGCCGTAGTCGCGACGGATCACCTCGTAGCTTTCCTTGCCGTCGTCGATCTCCTGCCAGCCAACGGCGATCGCCGGGAGGAACCTTGGCAGCTGGGCATCGAACAGGTCCGGTGTGATGTATAGCTGGGCGTGGTTGGGCAGTTCCAGCGGCCGTGTTTGCGGAGCATTGCCCAGATGCTGAATCCACCAGCGCAGTTCACCGTCGAGCTGGTCGACGAACAGGGTTCTCTCCAACTCTTCCATGACCACAAAGGTGACCAGCGAGAACATGCCGGACACCGCGGCGGTAAGCAGTACAAATGCCACCACCAAGCGCTGGCGCAGCGGTGTGCGTTTACCGGCCATCGGGGAGCGCGATGCGGTAGCCGAGGCCACGCACGGTTTCGATCACCGGGACATCACACGGCCGATCCAGCACCCGCCGCAGACTGTGAATGTGTGTGCGCAGGGCATCGCTGTCGGGGGGGTCGTCCAGCCACAGCAGGCGTTCGAGTTCTGAACGGCGCACCAGGCGTGGCGCGGCGCGCAGCAGGGCGTCCAGCAGCTTCAGCTCGGTGAGGGTAAGTATCAGCGCCTGTCCAGCGCGCCATGCGCTGGCATTGGCAAGGTCGAGGGTGACATCGGCATAGTGAACCTGCACTGTCGTGGGCCGCCGGCTGCGCCTTAGCAAGGCTTCGATGCGAGCGTGCAATTCGGCCAGCGCGAACGGCTTGATCAGGTAATCATCCGCCCCTGCGCGCAGCCCGGCGACGCGCTGTTCGACCGCGTCGCGCGCGGTCAGCATCAGGATCGGCGTGTTGACGTGACTGTCCTGGCGCAGGCGATGACATAGCTCCAGACCATCCAGCCTGGGCAGCGTCAGGTCGAGCACGATCAGGTCGTAATCACCATCGCTGGCAAGGTGCAGCCCGCCCGGTCCGTCCCGTGCCGAATCCAGCTGGTAGCCCTGATCCTCGAAATAATCGTAGAGGTTCTGCAGCAGTGCCGCGTTGTCCTCGATGAACAACAACCGGTTTGCGGGCTGCGTGGACTGCGCGCTGGGCTTCACGATCCGCGTCACAGATAGGGCGAGAATAGCCAGCACAGCGCGTCGCGGGTGCGTACTGCCAGGCGCCGCTGGCTGATTTCTTCCGCCGTGACCGGGCGTGAGGCGCGCCAGGCGGTTGCAAAGTGGGCCGCGAGGGTGGCGTTGAATGCGGGATCGAACACTTCCACGTTAAGCTCGAAATTAAGCCGCAGGCTGCGCGGATCCATATTGGCGGAGCCCACCTGCGCGTAGTCCTCGTCCACCAGAAGCAGCTTGCTGTGTACAAACGGTGGCGGCTGGTAACGCACCTCGACCCCGTACTGGAGAAGTTCCCACAGCATGTTGCGCGTGGCCCAGTGCACGTAGGGCAGGTTGTTGTGCCCCGGCAACAGTATGTGGACCTGGACGCCGCGCAGCGCGGCGGCCTGGATCGTCCCGAGCAGTTCGCGTGACGGCAAAAAATACGGTGTCATGATCGCGATGCGCCGTTGCGCCGCGGACATGGCCGCCAGCAACACCAGGGCCAGGCGGTCCAGGTCCTCATTGGGGCCGTCGTTGATGACCCGACATTGCGCCATGCCGACGCCTGCTGACGCTGGCGTCGGCTCGGGCAACGCTTCGCCGGTCGCAAAACGCCAGTCTTCCGCAAATACCGCCTCGATCTGCCCAACCACCGGGCCACTCAAACGCTGGTGCAGATCCACGACCTGGCGCTTGGAGGCGCTGCTGGCCATGTGGTAATCGGCGATATTCATACCACCCGTGAAGGCCACCACACCGTCCACCAGCAGTATCTTGCGGTGATTACGCATATTCACGTGCAGGCGCAACGGCCACAGACGCAGTGGCAGGAACGCGGCCACCCGTACGCCGGCCTGGCGAAGCAGGGGCCGGGCACGCGCCAGGGTGTACCACTGGCCCAGTCCGTCGAGCAGCACGCATACCGTCACGCCGCGCCGTTGGGCTGCCGCCAGGGCATCGATGACATCGCGCGCCGCGCCGCTGGCGCCGAAGATATACGTCGACAGATAGACGTAGCGCTCGGCCGAGCGAATCGCCTCGACCATCGCCGGATAGGCTTGCTCGCCATTGTGGAGCAGGTCGATCGCATTGCCCGGCAGACAGGGACGGCGGCTTATCTGTGCCGAGGCGCGGGCAATCGGTCCGGCGGGCAGGGCCGGCTCGATATGCGGCATATCGGCGTCGTCGGACTTCTCGTAGCCGAAGTCGATCGGGAGCGGGAAGCGTTTTCTCAGGCTGCGCGTGCGGATACGGTTCACACCGAAGGCGAAATACAGCAGCGGGCCACCGAGCGGCAGCAGCAGACTGATACCGATCCACGCCAGCGCCGAGCGCGGGTCGCGCTTGTACAGCAGGGCATTCCAGGCGCACAACAGGCCAAGGCCCGGGTGTACGACCAGAACCAGCCACCCGACGATTGCCGGCAGTTCAAGTGCCACGCCCCTGTACTCCTAGAACCGAATCACGGTGCGGATGCTTTTTCCGGTGTGCATGAGCTCGAAAGCGCGGTTGATGTCGGCCAGATCCAGCGTGTGGGTGACCATCTCGTCGACCTTGATGTCGCCGGCAAGGTAGCGTTCAACGTAGCCGGGTAACTGCGACCTGCCTTTGACGCCGCCAAACGCGCTGCCACGCCACACGCGTCCGGTCACCAGCTGAAACGGCCGGGTGCGGATTTCCTCACCGGCGCCGGCCACGCCGATGATGGTGGCCTCGCCCCAGCCCTTGTGGCAGCACTCCAGCGCCGCCCGCATCACGTCGACGTTGCCGATGCACTCGAAGGAATAGTCAACGCCGCCGTCGGTCATGTCGACGATGGCCTCCTGGATCGATACCGGGTGGTCTTTCGGATTCACTGTGTCAGTGGCGCCAAGGCGCCGGGCCATGTCGAACTTCGAGGAATTGATGTCGATGCCGATGATGCGCCCGGCGCCGGCCATGACCGCGCCCTGAATCACGCTCAGGCCGATGGCGCCAAGGCCGAATACCGCTACCGTTGCCCCCGGCTGCACCTTGGCCGTGTTGAGCACGGCGCCGATGCCGGTGGTGATGCCGCAGCCGAGCAGACATACCTTGTCCAGCGGCGCCGCGGGATTGATCCGGGCCAGGGCAATCTCGGGCAGCACGGTGTACTCGCTGAAGGTCGAGGTGCCCATGTAGTGATATACGGTCTGGCCGCGGGCCCGAAACCGCGACGTGCCGTCCGGCATCAGGCCCTGTCCCTGAGTACCGCGGATAGCCTGGCACAGGTTGGTTTTTCCGGAGGAGCAAAACCGGCACTGTCCGCATTCCGGCGTGTACAGCGGGATGACGTGATCACCAGCCTTTAGGGTGGTTACGCCTGGGCCAACATCCTCCACCACGCCGCCACCCTCATGCCCCAGAACGGCCGGAAACACCCCCTCCGGGTCGCGCCCGGACAGGGTGTAAGCGTCGGTATGGCACACGCCGCTGGCGACGATCCGTACCAGGACCTCGCCCGCCTTGGGCGCGGCGACCTCGATCATGTCAATTTCGAGCGGTTGGTCCGCCGCCCAGGCGACGGCAGCGCGTGCTTGCATGATCTGGCTCCCCTGATAGGCAATCGAATCCGGGGATTATGCCAATCCCGTCACCGGCACGTATGGTCGCGCCGGTGGGGGTGGCGACATGGGCCGCCTGCTAACATGACCCAATGCCGACGGACAGTTCAGGAACCTTGCATGGGTCCGCCAATGGCTGACCGATACTTCATGGCCGCGGTCAGGATTTGCATCCCAACCCGACAACTCAAGCGCGCCACCGGTTGCCAGGACGGGTGCTTGCCGTGCGCCAGCTGATCGGATTTTTGATGGTCGGTCTGCTTGCCACCGCGACCCATGTGGCCGTGGCGGTTACGCTCGTTGCAAAAGCCGGACGCCCGGCGGTGTTTGCCAATGGGGCAGCGTTCTGTATCGCGACCGCCGTGTCCTATGGCCTGAACTCATGGCTGACTTTCCAGCGGCCCTTCACCCGACACACGCTGTGGCGGTTTGGCGCCGTCTCGATTGCCGGTCTTGGCCTTTCCATGCTGATTTCCGGTATTGCGCAGTGGTTTGGCCTTCACTACCTGCTTGGCATCGCCCTGGTGGCAACCGGCGTGCCGCCGCTGACCTTTCTGGCACATCGCGGCTGGACCTATCACCGGTGACGGTCGCTCATCTGCCCCTGCGCCTGCTCGCCAGCGGACTGTCTCCAGGCGGACCGCGAGCACACCTGATGGTGCTGATCTACCACCGCGTGTTGGCCGAGCCGGATCCTTACCGGCGCGGTGACGTAACCGTGTCCGTATTCGACTGGCAGATGGCCCTGCTCGCGCGTGAGTTCAATGTGCTGTCGCTTGACCAGGCGGTGCGCAGGCTCGCCGCCGGCACCCTGCCGGCCCGGGCGGTCTGCGTCAGCTTCGACGACGGCTACCGCGACAATCTGGACCTGGCGCTGCCGGTTTTGCAACGCCATGGCCTGCCGGCGACGTTTTTCATCGCGACCGATTACCTAAATGGCGGCGCCATGTGGAACGACTGCCTCATCGAAGCCATCGCCAGGGCAGGGGAGGGCTCACTTGACCTCAGCGATCTTGGTCTGGGGCAGTATGCGCTGCATGGCCTCGCGGACCGGTACGCCACGGTGGGCCGGCTACTGCCGGCGCTCAAGCACCTGGAGAGCGCGCAAAGACGCGATGTGGTCGCGGCGGTCATGGAACGCTGCAAGCTCCTGCGCACGCCCGACCTGATGCTCAGTCCGGACGGTGTGCGGGCGTTGCACGCGGCCGGCATGACCATCGGTGCACACACCTGCTCGCACCCCATCCTGACCCGCCTTGACCCGGCCAGCGCCCGGCGCGAGATGGCCGACTGTCGCGATCGACTCGAGGCGATGATCGGTGCGCCAGTGCGACTGTTCGCGTATCCGAACGGTAGACCCGGCGAGGACTATGACGCCCACCATGTTGCGATGGCCCGGGAACTTGGCTTCGCGGCTGCGGTATGCACGGCCTGGGGCAAGGCTTCGGCGGGCGCCGATCTGTTCCAGCTACCACGCTTCACGCCATGGGACCGGGTGCCGCTGCGCTTTCACCTGCGCTTGGTAGGCAATCTGTTGCGCCGCGAGACCTTGCCGGCCCTGGTGGCGCGCTGATCCGTCCTACGCGATGGGTTTGGAGCTGAAGCCGTCCTGGCCGTAACTCAAGCGCGCCGGCTGGTCCTGCAAGGTGGTTTCCAGCACCACGTCGCGGCCCCAAAGGCGATGCAGATAGGCGAGGGTTTTCTCGGCCTGGCCCAGCTCCAGCTCGCGGCCGTCGTAAGCGTGGCTCAGATGGAGTTTGCGCCCCCCATCGTAGTCGGCATCGTCGATGTGGATCACCGGGAATCCAGACATGCCGACACCGTTGATCAGCGTGTCGCGGACCTGTTGCCAGTTGTCCTCGTCGGCAACGCGCTGCACCACGTACTGGTCGTCCTCGGGGCCGTATTCGTACATATCCATCTCGCGCATCAAACGGCCGGACAGGAACTGGCGCAGAAACGATGCATCGCGATCGACTTCACGAATACGAAACAGGGTGGCCATGCCGTCGGTGGGCCCACCGTAGCGTTCGCGTTCTTCCGGGGTTGGCTGCTCGCAGCGGCGCAGGATGTCGTGCCAGGTCCGGAACCCCAGGTAATAGGGGTTGATGCTGCCAGGGTGCGGGCGTACGACCTGTGAATG
>CAZZHF010000155.1:0-6925 GCA_964653545.1 uncultured Gammaproteobacteria bacterium
TACCGGCCTGTCACGCCGGGGGTCGCGGGTTCGAGTCCCGTCCGCTCCGCCAATTTGGCACTATGCGTTAGTACCAGCCGTTTAAGGGTGAAGTCGGTGAAGCCGGCTTCACCCTTTTCGTTTTCTGACACCGGAAAAGATCTTCATGCTGCAACAACTCCGCGAAAATGCGCCGCGCTGGCTGATCACCGCAATCATTCTGATGCTGATTGTGCCCTTTGCTCTGTGGGGCGTTAACTCGTATTTCCAGCCCGGTGGCGACGACACGGTGGCCCAGGTGGGCGATAGCGCCATCGGCAGCAACGCGATGCAGCGCGCGCTGCAACAGGAAGCGCAGCGCCTGCGCCAGACCCTGGGTGACGCCTATTCCCCGGATTTTCTCGACCAACCCGGCACCAAACGCGCCGTATTGGAACGACTGATCAACCGCCAACTCCTGTTGCAGGATGCCAATCAGCGCCGGCTACAGGTCGACGACTCGGCTGTCGCGGCGGTGATCCACGCGGCGCCGGCCTTCGCCGACGAGCAGGGCTTCGACCGCACGCGCTACGAATCACAGCTGCGTCGCCAGGGACTGTCACCGACCGCGTTTGAAAACGACCTGCGCGAGTCGCTGGTCCTGAAACAAGTCGAAACAGGCTTGGCGCAGACCGCATTCATGACCAAAGCCGAACTTGACCTGCTGGCCGGTCTCTGGTTCGAGCGACGCGACCTGCGCCTGGCGACTTTGAGCTGGCAGCAATTTGCGCCAGATCAGACGCCCGATGCTGCGGCGATCCAGGCTTACTACGATGCCCACCGCGACCAGTTCAAAACCGATGAGCAGGTTTCGGTCGCCTACCTCGAGTTGAGCCTGGACCGCATGGCCAGCGAGATCACGGTCGACGACGACATGCTCCAGAAGCGTTACGACGAACTGAAACCGGAGCTTGGCGCCCAGGAGCAGCGCCGCGCACGCCACATCTTGGTCAACGTTGCCGAAGACGCGGCTGCGGAGGTCATCGAGCAGGCCCGGCTCAAGGCAGCGGGTCTGCGGGACAAGATCAGTGCCGGAACCGATTTCGCGACCCTGGCCAAAACCGAGTCCGGCGACCCAGGTTCGGCCGCCCAGGGGGGTGACCTGGGCTTTTTCCCCCGCGGTACCATGACGCCAGCTTTCGACGAGGCCACCTTCAGCCTGGCCAAGGGGTCGCTCAGCGAACCGATTCGCACACCGTTTGGATTCCATCTGCTTGAGGTCACGGACATCAGGGCCGCCACGGTGCCACCGCTGGCCGAAGTGCGCGACAGCGTCACGCAACGCCTGCAGCGGGAACTTGCCGAGGAACGCTTCTTCGCCGCCGCGGACACGTTGCGGAATCTGGCCTTTGAGCACCCGGACACCCTGGACCCGGCGGCCGAGGAACTGAACTTGACGGCCCACAAGGCGGGGCCGTTTGGTCGCACCGGCGGCGAGGGCGTCGCGTCGAATCAGCAGTTCATCAGCCATGCCTTTGCCGAGGATGTGCTCAGCGGAGGCAACAACAGCGATGTATTCGAGCTGGAGCCAGGGCGCTACGCGGTGCTCCGGGTGATTGATCACACTCCAGCGGCGCGGCGCCCGCTCGATCAAGTTCAGACGCAGATCATCGACGATATGCGCCAGCGGGACGGCGCGGCGGCTGCCCAGAAGGCCGGCGAAACCATCCTGGCCGAAATTCGCGCCGGTGCCGAGCCAGGCCCTGCCCTCAGCAAGCACGGCGGAGTGATCCAGACACTGGACGATGTCGGCCGAGAGGGTCTTCCCGAGCTGCCGATGGAACTGCTCAAACGCGCCTTCGCCCTTCCGGTCAACGACGGCAAACCGACCTACGCCGGCATCGAACTTGCCAGTGGCGATTACGCACTGCTCAGCGTGACCGGCCGCAGGCCTGGACCCGCCGGCAACAACGCCGAGGCGCGTACGGAACTGCAGCGACAGCTCCTGGCCATCCGCGCCGAACAGACGCTATCGGAACAGTTAGACGCTTTGCGCGCACGTCACCCGGTGAAAGTACTCGAAAACAGACTGTAATTATCTACATAACCGCGCGGTCAGCCAGAGCCCGGGATATTCACAGACCCGTTCAGCGGAACCAGCGCGCAGATCCACAAAATCAGGGGCAGTCAGCCTCCCATGCCGACGATGTTGTACCCAGCGTCGACATAGGTGACCTCACCAGTCACACCGGCGGCCAGATCCGAGCACAAAAACGCGGCGACGTTGCCCACGTCATCAATCGTCACATTTCGCCTCAGGGGCGAATGCTCGGCATGGTAGTCGAGCATGCCACGCAGGCCGGAGATACCGGACGCGGCCAGGGTGCGAATGGGGCCAGCTGAGATCCCGTTCACGCGGGTACCGTCTGGGCCCATCGAGGCCGCCAGATAGCGGATGCAAGCCTCAAGACTGGCTTTTGCCAAACCCATGACGTTGTAGTTCGGCAGCACCCGTACGGCGCCAAGATAGGTCATCGCCAGCATCGCGGAGCCGGGGCGAAGCATCGGCTTGGCCGCCTTGGCAAGCGCCGCCAGGCTATACGCGCTGATGTCGTGCGACATTCGAAAGCCTTCGCGGGTGACGGCATCGACAAAACTACCCTGTAATTCCTCGCGCGGGGCAAATGCCACGCTATGCACCACGATGTCGAAGCCATCCCAGCGCTGACCCAACGCTGTAAACGCCGCGTTGATCTGGTCATCGTCACCGACGTCCAGCGGCAGGGTGATCGTGCTATCGCACTGGGCGGCGAATTCCTCGACCCGCTTGCGCAGCTTGTCGTTCTGGTACGTGAACGCCAACTCGGCACCCTGCCGGTGCATGGCTTCGGCGATGCCGGTAGCGATGGAGCGGTCGCTGGCCACGCCAACAATCAGTGCTTTTTTGCCGGCCAAAAATCCCATGTCTTACCCCGTGTTGTTAAGGGAACGCTGAACTATTCAGTGTTTCCCGCAGCGCAAGAATGCGCTGCCAAAATCAGTGGCTGTGAGCCACTGATTTGGTGAGTCATCGGAAAACCACGCGTTTCCGATGACGGCCGCTGAGAACTCCGGGACGGATTATTCAGCGCGCCCTTGAAGACATCCCGCGAAAGACACAGCAGCCGACGGCCAAACAACACCCTGTCGCGAACGGACATGCTGACGCCAGACGCGGCGAGCAGGAAATACCCGGACTGGATTGTTCAAGCCATATCTCGGCGTAGTGGGCTCCGGATTATAGCCGCACGGCAGTCAGAGCCCCGCCTGCGGGACGCTGTGGCAGAATCGGTCACGATGCGTTTGCCTGCCCCCACCCGCCTGTCCTGGTTGCTACTGCCTATCTGGCTTGCCGGGTGCGGTGAAGCGCCCTTGAACAGCCCCCACCCCACCAGCGAACAAGACGCCAATACGCTGTACGCCGCCTTCGCCGCGCGCCCCAAGCACCTTGACCCGGCGGTGGCCTACAGCTCGAACGAATACGTCTTTATCCACCAGACCTACGAGCCGCCGCTGCAGTACCACTATCTGCGCCGGCCTTACACGCTGGTACCGCTGGCCAGCACCGAGCTCCCCCGCACCACCTTGCTGGATGCGCAAGGCCGGACCCTGCCGGCCGACGGTGACCCGGCCGATGCCGTTTCCAGCGTCTACGAAATCCGCATCCAACCAGGTATTCGCTACGCACCGCACCCGGCCTTTGCCCGCGATAATGCCGGCAAGCTCTTGTATCACCGCCTGGACGACGGCGCGTTGCGTGGCATTGACACGCTGGGCGACTTCAAGGTTACCGGTAGCCGCGAGCTGACCGCCGCCGACTACGTCTATCAGATCAAGCGCCTCGCCAGCCCGCGCGTGCAGTCTCCCATCCGGGGCCTGATGCAAAGGCATCTTAAAGATTTCGCTGCTTACAGCACTGCCCTGCGCCAGACCGACAGCAGCCTGGCCTACCTGGACCTGCGCCAGCATGATTTCGCGGGCGTGCAAATCGTGGACCGCTATACCTTCCGGATTCACCTCAAGGACGTTTACCCACAGTTTGTGTATTGGCTGGCAATGCCATTTTTCGCGCCGGTACCGTGGGAAGCGGACCGCTTTTATAGCCAGCCAGGGCTTGCCGCCAAGAACATCAGCCTGGACTGGTACCCGGTTGGCACCGGCCCGTTCATGCTGACGGTCAACGACCCGAACCGGCGCATGGTGCTGGAGCGAAACCCCCTGTTCCGGAGCGAACCCTACCCCAGCGACGGCGAGGTCGGCGACGCCGAGGCCGGGCTGTTGGCCGACGCCGGCAAGCCCATGCCCTTCATCGACCGCGCCATGTTCAGCCTGGAGCGCGAAAGCATTCCGGTGTGGACCAAGTTCCTGCAAGGCTACTATGACCGCTCGCCGGTCGGCTCCGACAGCTTCGATCAGGTGGTGAATCTGGGCGCCGGGGGCGAGCTGCAACTGACCGAAGAGATGGCCACGCGCGGCATGCGTCTGAACTCAAGTGTCAGTGCCTCTACCTTCTACACCGGCTTTAACCTGCTGGACGACACCGTCGGCGGCTATAGCCCTGGCAAGCGGGCCCTGCGCCAGGCCATCGCCATTGCCATCGACCAGGAGGAAGCGATCGCCATCTTTCAGAATGGCCTGGGTGTTGCCATGCAAGGCCCGCTGCCGCCTGGCATCTTCGGCTACCGCGGTGGCGAGGCTGGCATCAACGGCAATACCTATCGCTGGTCTGGCGGCCGCGCGCAGCGCCTGGACCTGAATCACGCCCGCGCGCTCATGACCAGCGCCGGCTACCCGGGCGGGCGCAGCACCCGCAGCCGTCAGCCCCTGGTGCTGTACTTCGACTCCTTGGCCAGTGGCCCGGATACCAAAAGCTACCTCGACTGGTTGCGCAAACAGTTCGCCAAGCTCGGCATACAGCTGGTAGTGCGCAGTACCGACTACAACCGCTTCCAGGACAAGATGCGCCGCGGCCAGGCGCAGATCTACCAATGGGGCTGGAACGCCGACTACCCGGACCCGGAAAACTTCCTGTTCCTGTTCTATAGCAAAAACGGCAAGGTCAAACACGGCGGCGAGAACGCCAGCAATTACGAGAATGCCCAGTTCGATCGCCTGTTCGAGCGCATGCGCTTGCTGCCGAACAACCCCGAGCGTCAGCGCCTGATCGACCAGATGACTGCCATCCTGCGCCGTGACGTGCCTTGGGCCGCGGGCTTTCACCCGCAGCAGGTGGTTCTGGATCACACGTGGACCGGCAACCTCAAACCGAACGACATGGCCAACAACACGCTCAAGTACCAGCGCCTTGACGCGCCGCTGCGCACCCGCCTGCGTGCCGCGTGGAACCGGCCACACTGGATGCCGGTCGCCCTATTTGCGGCCCTGATGGTGCTGGTTGGCGTGCCAACGCTGGTCAGCTTGCGGCGGCGCCAGCACGCCACCGCGCTGGCCAAACAATGACCGCCTATCTGCTGCGCCGGCTGTTGCATGCGATACCGATCCTGATCGGCGTCAACCTGATCACGTTCGCGCTGTTTTTCGTCGTCAATACCCCGGATGACATGGCTCGACTGCACCTGGGCGACAAGCACGTCACGGCGGACGCAATCGCCAGCTGGAAGCGCGCCCACGGCTATGACCGACCCCTGATTTACGCCCCCGAGGCGGGTGGCCTGGCGCGATTCACCGAAACATTGTTCTTCCAGAAATCAGCGCGCCTGATGGTGCTCGACTTTGGCCGTGCCGACGACGGCCGCGACATTGGTCGCGACATCCGCCAGCGCATGGGTCCGAGTCTTGCCATCGCAATCCCGAGCCTGGTGCTGGGCCTGCTGACCAACATCACGTTGGCGCTTGGCATCGTGTTTGTGCGCGGCAGTCGGTTGGAACACGCGGCGGTATTCCTCGCCGTGCTGGGCATGTCGATCTCGACCCTGTTTTACATCATTGGCGCGCAGTACCTGCTCGGCAAACTGCTGAATCTGACACCGGTATCCGGCTGGCTGGACGGCTGGGCCGGGATCAAATTCCTGGTCCTGCCGTTACTGGTGGGCGTGGTGTCGGGCATCGGCAGTGGCGTGCGCTGGTATCGGCTGCTGTTCCTGGAAGAAGCGGGCAAGGACTATGTACGCACGGCGCGCGCCAAGGGCCTCGCCGAAGGCCGTGTGCTCGGCCAGCACATGCTGCGAAACGCTGCCATCCCCATCCTCACCGGCGTGGTGGCAGTGATCCCGTTGTTGTTCATGGGTGGTTTGCTGACGGAGTCGTTTTTCGCAATCCCGGGCCTTGGCAGTTACACCATCGACGCTATTCGCAGTCAGGATTTCTCCATCGTGCGCGCAATGGTTTTCCTGGGTGCCGCGATGTATCTGCTCGGTCTGCTGCTGACCGACGTTTCGTACACGCTGGCTGATCCGCGGGTACGCCTTCAGTGATCAGCCTGCCCGTGCAGCCGGTACTGTTATCCACCGATGCGCTGCTGTGGCTGATCGTGGCCGTCACCACGGTTTTCCTGTGGCGCGCGCGGCGCACCCCGCGGCTGGTGATGGCCTTTCAACAACTGGCGCGCCGACCCATCGCAGTAGCCTCGCTGGTCCTGCTGCTGCCCTATGTGTCGATCGCACTGCTCGATTCGGTGCACTTTCAGCGCTCGCTGACCGACGCGGGCGGCACCTATCAAGCACCCGTCGAGTCGCTGCTCGATCGGCTGCTCCTGCCCCTGAGTCAGCGCACTGAAAAAACCTACTCGGCGCCGCTGGCGCTGTTCAGTTACTCCAAGGAAACCCGGGCCGGTGACGACCGTCGCTTGCAGCGGACCTTTCCGCGGCTGCGCCATGGAGGCGCCCACCTATTGCATGCGCAGGCACGGGGCGCCGATATCCGGCAACGGGCACTGCCGGCCGCCGGCCTGGGGCTCGGCACCGGTGCC
>CAZZHF010000156.1:0-6920 GCA_964653545.1 uncultured Gammaproteobacteria bacterium
TCCTTCTTGAACCACGCGCCATAGCCTTGCTCCACCGGCACGTTGGTAAGCTGGCCGTCGTTGGCATACTCGAAGCCGTGATACGGACACTTGAAGGTCTTGCAGCGCCCCTCGGCTTCCACCGCCACCAGGCTGGCTCGATGGCGGCAAGTATTGAAAAACACGCGCACCTGGCTGTCGTCACCGCGTACCAGGATCAGCGGCTGCCCGGCAACGGTCATCCGCTTGAAATCACCGGGCTTGGGAATTTCCGTCTCGTGACCCATCAGCAGCCACACCCGTTTGAATATCTTTTCCTTCTCCTGGGCAAACACTGCCGGGTCGGTATAGATGCTGCGGTCAGTAAACGCGTCCGGGCGGCTACGAATGATGTCTTCGATGGCTTTCATGGCTATCTCCTAGTCACGGCAAACGTGGATATCGGACAATCAGGCGCGCTTCCAGGTCAGCGGGTCGAACCCAGCCATCTGGCGTATGGCACCCAGCATCTCGGGACCGGTTTCCTCAAGCGCAGCGCATTCCTTGGCACGGGCCGCGGGCTGATACGGCGCCCGGCAATGGTGGATGCGCTCGTGGTAGCTCTTCTTGATGACGGTGTCACCATCGTCCAGCGCATCCCAGGTCAGGTGCTCACCGACCATCTCATTGAGCACCGAGCAGTCGAGCAGCATGGACTTGGCTACCACCACGCCGGCGCGACTGATCAGATAGGCCGAATTGGGCATCATGGTCCAGCGCTGATGGATCGCCCCATCCAGGCCATCGACCAGGATCGGCAAACGGACCTGCTCGGCATCCCGCAGTTCCTGCGCCCGCTGGCGCTTTTCGTCCATGCTCTGGTGCGGGCCGATCCCGGAGCCCGGATGCGCCTCGCGGGTATAGACAAATACAAACTGCACCTTGTCCTGATACTGGTCATACAGGCCGTTCAGCGAAGGCTCGGTAGCGTTCAGGTTGCTCATGATCGGTGGATCGGTGCGCGAGCCGAACAGCAGACACACCGGCCGCTTGCCCTGGTGCTCGGACAGCGCAAAACGCCCTCCGCCCAGCAACTCGCCCGCCACCTCCGCCGCCGCGCTGCCCAACGGCACCATCTGACGAAACATCTCCGCCAGGTGTGTCAGCAATGGCGGTACACCACCGGGCTGGTCCACCCACAGGTTCATGGGGCCTTCCGGCATGGGCGGGAAGTTATAGGCGTGTTCGGCCTCGGTCATGTCATTTCTCCTTTTGGTTGAAGGGCGGCTAAACCGCCTCGAATAATTCTTCTATGGCCGGCTCACGAGCGATGACGCCCTGCTCGTGGCACCAACCGACAAGCGTCTGCAGTGGTCTGCGATTGGCTTCAAGGCCATAAGCATCCGGGAATAAGCCAAGCGCCGTCAGCTGCGCCGTCGGTATACCCATGTGGTCGGTTTCGCGCCCGGCAGTGACCTCGGCATGATAACGCTGACGCGCCTGGGAAAACGCAGCGTACAACGCCGCCGGAAGCTCAGGGTGACGCGCCACGGTTTCGCGCCGCAGTGTCACCACTGTGTTGATGGGAAACGGTCCGCCGGCGCCGATGTAGTCGTTCACGACGCCCACGCGATCGGCGAATAGCGGCCGACTGCGATCGGTGCACGGCGCGCCGCCCCCCGGCGCTATGAAGGCGTCCAGACGCCCCTCTTCCAGGGCTGCCAAAGGCCGGATATGCGGACCATTGAACAAGCCCTCGGCCAGGCCGGCCATGTGCTCCAGGCGAAAGCGCTGTGGGCGGGGATAGCGCAAACGGCCAAAGAATGGATCATCGGCATCCTCCACCCAGATCACCGACTCCGGGTCGAGTCCGTGGTAATGCTGCAGGATGCCGCGCAGCCAGACAGCCGGGTTGTAGCCGAAGCCAAGCGTGCCAACGCGTTTGCCGGCGAGATCCGCCGGCGTACGAATTCCGGACCTGGCATGTACATTGATGCCAAGCTGCGGAAAAAAGCGGCTGGGGAACACCGGAATGGCGGTCAGCGCAACGTCCTGGTCCCGGGCGATAAGATAGTGCGACAGAGCCTGCTCGCCGATGTCATAGGACAGGTCCGTCAGCATGTCCCGGAACAACGGCCACGGCGCCGGGCCAACCGGCAGACACTCGACATCAAAGCCCGCGACGGGGACCGTGCCGTCGAACAGAAAGCGGGTGTCGTAACGCCCCGCGGTGGGAAAAGTTACGCGTTCAGCCATCGCAGTTACTCCATGGCATCCTTTGCTCAGGCGCTGACCCGGCGTGGCACTGCCGCCTGCGCCTGATCCAGAAAGCGCCGATCGATCCAGGGCTCAAGCCTAACAGGCGTCGGCATCAAAGCGTGCTGAACAAGATACTGCTGGGTCTGGCCCAGTAAGCGCACCGCTTCGCCATCGAGCCGCGGCACCAAGTCCAGATGAAAGTGCTCGCCATAGCCGCGCAGCACCGACTCGGGGCTCACCGCCAGGTTCTCGGCCATGATTTGGCAGACCTCATCGCGGTGGGTCTTGGCCCACTCGCCCGCCAGCACGCATACGTCCATCACCGCCTGGACTACTTCCGGGTGATTCTTGGCCAGTGGCGCCGAAACGGTAAAGGCGCTGACGTAATCGTCCTCCCCCCGGGTTCTGAGGTCGGTGATCAGTCGCAACTGGCCGCGGCGCTCGATCTCGGCGCCATAGGCCAGGAACGAGAAAATCGCGTCGCAGCGGCTATCGAGCACGGCGGCGATCTGGTCATTGCCCTCGCGCGACGCGGTGTCGCGAAACAGGTGCTTGGGCGAATGCGCGGTCGCCGACTGGGCGTCGGCGAGCGACAGTGACCAGGGCGTGCGCGCGTCAACCAGTTCCACGTCCGACAGCGTCAAGCCGCCCAGCGCCAGGGTGTGTTCCAGCGCGCGCAGCTCCCAGGTGCCCAGCGCGCACATGGTCTGATCCCAGGCATGCAGGGCGTGGTAATCGATGTCCTTCAGCTTGTTGACGAGGTGGCGGGCGTTATAGGCCATGCCGATGCGCCGACCCTTGAGGTCCGCCGGGCCGCGAATGTCGGAATCCGCCGCCACGAAGTAGCCCTGGATGCCCTTCAGCGGTGTCAGCCCGATCAGGCGCGTGGTCCCTGGAGCACGCAGACCTTGCGTAACCAACGGCGGAATTTCGCCGCCGTAACGGAAATAGGCCGGCAGATCGCCCGAAAAATGGGTGGTGGAATGCTCGCTCGGTAACACCGAGAAACGCACTCCACGGGCCGCGAGTTCAGCCTCGAACGCGCGGATCGCCACCACGAAGGCGCTCGGCACGGGACAGTTGCTGTAGTAAAGGTCGAACATATCTCCTCCGGAATGGTTCTGAATGTTTGGGCGTTTGGCACGCTGCACGCATGTAAGCAGACGGACGCCACTACCGAGGGCCGGTGCCTACACTGCGGATCAGCGCAAGACTCTAACGCAACGACACCCTGGGCGACCGGCCAGCGACGGCCGGGGCCGCCATCGGCAGGTTTATGCAGCCTGTTAGAATGGCACCGGACGCCGGTACCGGCCCGTCCGCCCCCCCCCGCCATTCTGCGCGCAGGAATCGGTTTTGCGTTCACTGCTTCAGTCCCTGGTTGCCGAGGCCCTCACGCGGCTACAACAGGAAGGCGTGTTGCCCACGCCGCTGGTCGCCACCCAGGTGCACATTGAGCGCGCCCGCGACAAGACCCACGGTGACTTCGCCAGCAACGTGGCGATGACGCTCGCCAAAGCCGCGGGCAGCCCGCCACGGGCGTTGGCCGAGCGCATCGTCGCAGCACTGCCGGCAGCGGACGCGGTGCTGCGGGTGGCCATTGCCGGGCCGGGCTTCATCAATTTTTTCATGCATCCGACCGCTCAGCTCGGCTGCCTGCTCGACATCCTGGCCGCCGGCAGTGCCTATGGCTGTAGCCAGGTTGGCGCCGGGCAGCGGGTACAAGTGGAATTCGTGTCAGCCAACCCGACCGGCCCGCTGCATGTCGGCCACGGTCGTGGCGCCGCCTACGGCTCCAGTCTCGCCAACCTGCTGCAAGCCGCCGGCTTCCAGGTGGAACGCGAGTACTACGTGAACGATGCCGGGCGGCAGATGGACATCCTGGCGATCAGCGTTTGGCTGCGTTATCTGGAATTCCTGGGCGAACAACTGCCGTTCCCGGCCGGTGCGTATCGCGGCGATTACGTACGCGCCATCGCCACCACGCTGGAACAACACGTCAGCGACGGGTTTCAGAGGTCTGCGGCAACGGTTCTGGACGGCCTGCCAGCGGACGGCCCACAGGGTGGTGATGCCGATCAGTACCTCGACGCGGTGATTGGCCGGGCCAAGTTGCTGCTGGGCGCCACCGACTATGCCCGCCTCCACCGTCATGGCTGCGACACTATCCTGGCCGACATCGACGACGACCTGATCGCCTTCGGGGTCACCTTCGATCGTTGGTATGGCGAGAGCAGTCTGGTTGCCAGTGGCGCGCTGGATCGCACCCTTCAGACCCTGCGTGGGGCCGACCATCTGTATCAGAAAGACGGCGCCTGGTGGTTCCGCGCCACCGCGTTTGGCGATCGCCAGGACCGCGTGGTCATTCGGGAAAACGGCGAACCCACGTACTTTGCCAGCGACGTCGCCTACCACCTGGACAAGCTGGAACGCGGCTTTGACCGCATCATCAATATCTGGGGCGCGGATCACCACGGCTATATGGACCGCATGCGCGCGGCGCTGTGCGCCCTGCGCGGCGATGCCGACCGGCTTACGGTGCTGTTGGTCCAGTTCGCGGTGCTGTACCGGGGCCTGGAGAAGGTGTCGATGTCCACCCGCAGTGGCGAGTTCGTGACCCTGCGCGAGCTGCGTGAGGAAGTGGGCAGCGATGCGGCGCGGTTTTTCTACGTGCTGCGCAAGTGCGACCAGCACCTGGACTTCGATCTTGAGCTGGCCCGCTCGCACAGCAACGAGAACCCGGTTTACTACGTGCAGTACGCGCATGCCCGCATCGGCGCGGTGCTGCGACAGCTCGCGGAGCGGGGCCTGAAGTTCGTGCCGCCCGACTCCGCGAACGAGCTTGCGGTGTTGGGCGAACAGCCGGAACTGGAGCTGACCGCCAGTCTCAACCGATACCCGGAACTGATCGAGGCCGCCGCCCTGGCGCACGAACCACACCAGGTTGCCTATTACCTGCGCGAACTGGCGGGGCAGTTCCACGCCTACTACAACAACCACCCGTTCCTGGTGGATGACGCCACCTTGCGCAACGCCCGCCTGACCCTGGTATCGGCTGTACGGCAGGTGCTGAGCAATGGACTGCGTCTACTTGGCGTTTCGGCGCCGGAGCACATGTGATGGCCAACAAACGACGCGGCGCCCAGCGCGCCGGCAGCGGAGTGATCTGGGGACGCGGCTTCATGACCGGACTTGCCAGCGGCGTCATCGCCGCGGCAGCCGTGTATTTTGTGGTGCTGAGTCCGGCCCAGCAGGCGGTGCCGGTGGCCATCGAGATGCCCAAGGACGACGTGAAGCTCAGCGGCCCCAAACCGAAATTCGAGTTCTATACCATCTTGCCGGAGCTCGAAGTACCGGTGCCCAGTCAGTCGGCCGACACAGCGCGCCCGACGGCGATTCCGCCGAGCCTGCAAACGCCACCGGGCAACACAACACCTCCCGCGGCGGCGCCGCTCGCGGAGCCAATACCGCCGCCGCTGGCTGCCCCGGCGGCGGACGGGCGCTACATCCTGCAGGCCGGCTCCTCGCGCAACGCGGTCGACGCCGAGCGCCTGCGCGCAAGTCTTGCGCTCCAGGGCATGGTGGCCCAGATACAGGTGGTCAGCATCAACGGCGAAACCTGGCACCGCATTCGCGTGGGGCCGTTCAACACCCGGTCCGACGCCGAGGCCGTGCAACGCCAGCTGCGCAATGCCGACATCACGACCATGCTGCTGGAACTGCGCACGCCGTGATGGCCCCCCGTTTTTTGCCTGCCTGAATTTGATCGCTTCCGGAGACCGGTCCACGTCATGATTACTCAGACCCCCACCCTGCACGCTTTCGTGTCCGGCAGCAGCGAGGGCTTCACGCCGCTGAACGCCTTCGACGGCGCACTGCTGGACGCCGGCGTCGGCAACACCAACCTGGTCAAGATGTCCTCCATCGTGCCGCCGGCCACGCGCGAAGTGGACGTGGCCGACATGCGCCTGCCGCCCGGTGCGCTGGTACCGATCGCCTATGCCGCGATGGAGTCGGACATCCCCGGCTCGATGATCTGCGCGGCGGTCGCCGCCGCCTGGTCGCACGATCCGGCCAAACCGGGCCTGATCATGGAATACCACTCCCACGGCCATCGCGAGGACGCCGAGCGGGTGGTGCGGCGCATGGCCGAGGAAGGCATGAAAATGCGTGGCTGGGAAATTCGCGAGCTCAAATCGCTCTCCATCGACATGCAGGTGGAGAAGATCGGCTGCGTGTTCGCCGCCGTCGCACTGTGGCATCACGAGGCCTGAGCCATGCTGGACGACACCTGGTACACCGAACAATGGGCCGGCGAAGGCAGCGCCATTTCCCTGGAAATAAAAGACAAGATTCACGACGTCCTGTCGCCCTACCAGCGCGTCGAGGTGTTCCAGACCACACACTTCGGCAAACTGATGACGCTCGACGGCCTGGTCATGGTCACCGAACGCGACGAGTTCGTGTACCACGAGATGCTGGTGCACCCGGCCATGTTCACGCACGCCAATCCGAAGCGCGTGCTGATCATCGGCGGCGGCGACTGCGGCACGCTGCGCGAGGTGCTCAAACACGACAGCGTGCAGCAGGTGGACATGGTCGAGCTGGACCAGGCGGTCACCGAAGCGGCGGCGCTGCACTTCCCCACCTTGCACGCGGCCAGCTTCGACCCACGCGCGCGGCTGTACTTCCAGGACGGCATC
>CAZZHF010000157.1:0-6900 GCA_964653545.1 uncultured Gammaproteobacteria bacterium
GTTGCGGGCGTATCGGCTCGGTGCTGGGGCCGTTGTTGGGTGGGCAGATGTTGAACTCCGGGGTCGCCATGTCCACGTATTTCACTGGTTTTGGTGCCGCCTTGTTGTTGGCAGCTGCGGCGACCTTCAGCCTGACGCGACGGGCGCTCGACGGGCATGAGACTTAGGAGCCGCTGATGTATTCAGCGGCTCGCGCAGTGCACGGATGCATTGCCACACTCAATGGCGGCAAGCCAGCTGAACGCCACGCGTTTGCGGTGGGGGGCGCGGAGAAGTCCAGGATGGATTTATTCAGCGCTGCCACGGAGTCCATTTATAGCCGGCCATCTAGCGGCCGTCATTTCCGGGAGCGCATGTGAATTCAAACCCCCGTCGCTGGGATGTGGCCGCGTGCGTCGACGCCGCGCCGCTCGGTTTCACACAGATTCTGGTTGTCTTACTGACGTTTGCCGTGGCGGCAAGCGATGGCCTTGACGCCCAGATCATTGGCTTCACGGCGCCGCAGATCGCGGCCGAGTTCGGGATCAGCCGGGACCAGCTTGGCCCGGTGTTCAGCGCCTCACTATTGGGCATGGCTGGGGGAGCACTTTTGTTCGGTTCGTTGGGTGACCGGCTCGGTCGACGGTACACCATGATCGCCTGCGTGGCTGTATTCGGGTTCGGCACGCTGCTGACCCCGCTGGCACGGGGGGTGATTGACCTGACGGTGTTACGTCTGATTACCGGCTTTGGTCTGGGCGGAGCGTTGCCAAACGCGGTCACGCTGGTGGCCGAGTGCGCGCCGGCGCGGCAGCGCGGATTGCTGGTAACGCTGATGTATATCGGATTCTCGGTCGGGGGCATGCTCGGGGGCGCGATTGCCAGTGCCCTGGTGGTGGGACATGGCTGGAGGCTCATGTTCTATATCGGCGGACTGCTACCGCTTGGTTTGTGCCTGGTGTTGTGGGCGTTGCTGCCAGAGTCGCCGCACTTTCTGGCCCGACAGCCGGGGGGTCAATCCAGGGTCAGCGCATTGCTGCGACGGCTGGACCCCAATGGGGGCTATGCCGCGGATGATGTCTACAGGGTGCCCGAAGCTGTCGGTACCAATACCGGTATGGGAGAGTTGTTCCGTCACCGGCGGGCGCGCAACACGCTGCTGCTGTGGTCGGCGTTTTTCATTAATTTGCTGGTGCTGTTTTTCCTGATGAACTGGCTGCCGACTTTGTTGGTGGAGCGGGGCTGGGCGCTGGACAGCGCTATCCGCGTGATGGTCGTGTTCAACTTCGGTGCGGTGTTTGGAGCCTTGCTGCTGGCCTGGCTGTCGGCTCGGTACAACCCGCGGCGCATGTTGGCGATGTGCTTTGCCTTGGGTGGGCTCGCCATCATGGCGATCGGTCTGGGTAACGGGCAGTGGGCGGTGGTCATGACCGCCGGCCTGGCCACGGGCTTGTTCGCCGGCGCAGCCCAGGTTGGTCTGTACCCCATCACAACGCAAGCCTACCCCAGCCTGGTGCGCGCCACCGGGGTGGGTTGGGCCCAGGCCTGGGGCCGGACCGGATCCATACTGGGTCCGCTTGCCGGCGGTTGGCTGGCCGTGCTGGAGCCACGCTTTGTGGTGTACTTTGTCGTCTTCGGGGCGCCCCTACTCGTCGCCGCTGTGGCTATCGCGGCGATGCGGGATCCATCCCCAGCCACATTTACGCACGCATTGGATCAATCCGACGGGCCGTAACACGCGTGTCCGCGCCGTAGCTATCTGGAGGAACACGTCATGAAAAACCGGGATATCGATCTTGCCGCTCTGCCACGCTGGCCGGCCGCATTCAACCAGGTGCCCAAATGGGTGTTCGAGGATGCGGATGTTTTCGAGCTGGAACTGGATCGCGTTTTCAGGGGGCCACTGTGGCATCCGGTGGCCCACGACGCCGAATTACCCAACGTGGGTGATTACAAGACGATCAAGATAGGCCGCACTCCGCTGCTGGTGATTCGCGGCGATGACGGCCAGGTGCGAGCCTTCCACAACGCCTGTACGCATCGCAGCACCAAGCTGGCGATGGCCTTTCGTGGCCACACCGGTGATATCGAATGCCCCTATCACCGTTGGGTGTTCGACACCCGCGGCCAGCTGCGGGCCTGCCCGGGCGAGGCCGAGTTCCCGCCCGACTTCAAGCGCGCCGACTACAACCTGGCGCAGCTGCGCTGTGAGGCCTTCACCGGGTTGTGGCTGGTCAGCCTCAATGCGAACCCGCCACCCCTATCGGAGTGGATGGGCGACCTGGCGCAGCCTGTGCGGGACGCCCTGGGCACGGATGGTCGGCTGACCCTGCTGGGTTACCAGAAGGTGCGCTATCAGTCGAACTGGAAGGTCTACATCGACAACGATGCCTTTCATGCACCGCTGTTGCACGCGGCGTTTCGCATGCTGCGCTGGCAGGGCGGCAGCGGCAGCCAGCGGCGTCTGCCGCAGGGCCATATGATGATTCTGTCCGAGCTGGACGCGCAGCCGACCGATGGCGGCTTGCTGCGTGACCCCAGCGTGATCGGTTACCTCGGTGGGGACGCGCCACGCAACAAGTCGCCCGGTCAGGCGGCGGGTTCGAGCCTGCTGGCGTTCTGGCCGCTGACGGCCATCGCCAACCATCTGGATATCTTCAATATCCGCTACGCCAATCCGGTCGGGCTGGACGAGGTTGAGGTGCATTACGCGTACTTTGCCCATGCCGACGACGATACCGAGTTGGCGCGCCATCGTCTGCGGCAGTCCTCCAACATGATCGGCCCGAGCGGTTTTGTAAGTCTCGAGGACGCCACGGTGTTCTTGCGTATCCAGCAGGCGCTTGAGACCGAACCGGGTACCACGTTCTTTCTGAAGGGCTGGCACGAGGGTGCCGAGCTTGCCCGGACCAAACAGAACGACGAGGCTCCGAATGCGCTGTGGTGGGAGCACTACCGGCAGGTGATGGCCTTCGAGCGGGCGACCAGCTGACAGCGGTTGGCGTCCAAGGGGCAGGTGTGGCCCGAGACGTTCGGACCGGTCGTTATAATCATCAAGTTGTGTGGCTGAACGGTCGATAAGCGCTACAACCCTGTCCGGTTGCCAGTTGGCCGGACAGGTTTGCAAGTTGCTAACGAGAGTGATGGCTATGCGCACTGCCTATTTAGGCCGGCAACCAATTTTTAATGCCCAGATAAAGCCGGTCGCCTACGAGCTGCTGTACCGGTCCGGTGCCGTTGGCAGTTCGGATCAGAACGGTACCCGCGCTTCGGCCAATGTTCTTATCAACGCTTTTCTGGAGATGGGTGTTCAGCGCGTGGTCGGTAAGGCCAAGGCGTTCATTCATGTAACTCCTGAAATCCTCGACGATGAATTGCTGCGCCTGTTCGACCCCAGCCAGCTCGTATTCGAGCTGCTGCCGGATTTAGACTTTGACGACTCATTCTTGGAGACAGTCGACCGGCTGCGAGTGCTCGGATATGGCATCTGCGTTGATGATCTGCTGATACATGAAGGTACCGTCCCGTTGCTGGAGCGGGCGCATTTTGTAAAGGTGGACATTCGCGCCGTGCCCGAGGAGGAGCTGGCTGGACATGTGTCCGCGCTGCGCCAGTTTCCGGTTGCCCTGGTGGCTGAAAAGGTGGAAACGCACGAGCAGTTTGCCAAGTGCCAGGAATTGGGTTTCGATCTGTATCAAGGTTACTTTTTCGCCAAGCCAAAACTGGTGGCCGGGCGTGCCATGGCCGAAGATCGCCTCAGTGTCATGCACCTGCTCGCGACCCTGCACAATCCGAACTCCGAGCTGTCGGATGTGCAGACCATTATTCAGCGCAGTGTCTCGCTCAGCTACCGGCTGTTGCGCTACGTCAATTCGGCGGCCTTCTACCTGACGCGCGAGATCAATTCGATTGCGCAAGCCACGGTCATGCTCGGTCAGCGCCGCATACGCGATATGGCGACGCTGATGGCTTTGACCGGCATGGATGATAAACCCCAGGAGTTGACACGCACCGCGCTGACCCGTGCCAGGCTGTGCTCCCAGTTGGCGCCGGTGGGGCGCGGCAATGCCGATGTAGGATTCACGGTCGGACTGTTTTCCGCGCTGGACGCCTTGCTGGATAAGCCTCTGGAACAGCTTCTGGATGGAATGCCCTTATCCGAGGAAGTGCGGCGCGCGCTGTTGGAGCATCACGGGCCCTTTGGCCGGATACTGGCAGTCACAATAGCCTTGGAGCAGGGTGATTACGATAGTCCCTTGCTTGATGCGCTTGAACCAAAGCCGGGTGAACGCGCTTATCTGGAAGCCGCCGACTGGGCAAGTGACGCCGTTGCCGAGATGCTGGCCGCCTGAGCGGTTAGCATTCTATCTATTGTGAGCAACGGGCTTGTCGCCTGCTTATTATTCCGTGATTGAGTTCTGTTCCATCGGTCTATTGTTTTAATGGTATTGCTTGACTATAGTTGGGCGTTCGTTTTTTCGTTTACATTTAGGAGAGTGCCGAAAAATGGCCGTCAATCTAACTAATTCCTCCCTTGGAGAATTGCATCAGATCATCGCCGACGCCAAGGTCATGCTGGAGAAGCGCCAGCGAGAGCAGCGAGCCGAAGTTGTGGCTCAAATGCGCAAACTGGCTGCTACCGTGGGCCTGGATTTCGAGATTGTTGCCGGTGGTGAGCGAAAGAAGAGCCGCGCGTCGGCTGCCCCCAAGTACCGCAATCCTGCCAATGGGGCACAGACCTGGAATGGTCGGGGCCCGAAGCCGAAGTGGTTCAAGGAAGCCATTGCCAAAGGAAAGACGCCAGCACAGCTGGCGATCTAAAAACAGTTCAGGCTGGGCCGGTAGCGGTCCGCAGGCGGGTTAAGGTTTTAAATAGAGCCGTCGCGATGTCCCATCGCGGCGGTTTTTTTTGGCTGGCGCACCTGGCAGTCCTGCGCGCGGGATCCCCAGAACTGCGGGGATGATGGATTAGGCTGCCGGCAGCGATGCTCCGCGGTGTCTGGCCGCTTGGGTAGGCTCTAGCGGCCTTCTCCAGGCGCTGGCGGGTGGGTCATCCGCTCACAGGGTCACCAGCCTGATACCCGAGTCGAGGAATGAATCAAAAATCAGTTGCCGAGGATGTGGCAATCAGGTTGGACAAATGGCTGTGGGTCAGTCGTTTGTACCGTACTCGGACGCTGGCCACACAAGCGGTGAGTGGCGGCAAGGTGCGTGTCAACGGCCAGCCGGCAAAGCCGGCCCGCGTGTTGCGCCTGGGAGACGAAATCAGCCTGCACAGGGGCGATGAATCAATCACCGTGGTGATGCGGGGCAGCGTCGGTCAGCGCGTGTCTGCCAAGGCTGTATCTGCACTCTATGAGGAGACCGCGGACAGCCTCGCGGCGCGCCTGGCAGCGCGCGAACGACATGCTTTGACGGGCTGGTCAGGCTTTACGGGGAAAGGCCGACCCACCAAGCGGGATCGCCGGGCGTTGGAGAATCTGACCAAGCCCTGAGGTCGACTTTGACCGGCATGAAAACGGTTGGCGCCAACCCCGGCGCTTTGCGGGCAACCTGGCTGAGGCGGCGAGCGTAAATCAATCCTTTCCCCGACCGCCGGGGCTGCTGGGCGTGTAGATGGGCGAAGGCAGGTACGCCACTTTGGCATCGTCCGATAGATTGCTTATCTTGTTTACGCCTTCTCTATCCACCTCGTCGATGCGCACTACGGCATGCATGGGAATAAACGTAGTTTTAACGTGTTCGAATTCCGCTTTCAGGCGTTCTTCGGACGGGTCTATGACCAGACTGCTCTTCTCGCCGAAGACAAAGCCGGCAACTTCAATAAAGCCGAACATGCTGCCCTGACTGACCTCCCGGGCGTGAAGTTCGTAGAGCTTGCCCTGATTGTGGAAGCTCACTTTGTAAATCGGCTTTTTCTTGACGGGCATGAGTACATCCAGCGTGTTTGGTGGTGGGCAAGTATAAGGGCCATGCAGTGGGCGCCATCAGGGGCCCGGAACGATATGCCAGCGCAGCAACAGTTCGCGTAGCCCGTGTAAATCCGCAACTTCGGCATCGGCGCGTGGCCCACCGGGCCACGCCAGGGCATCACGGTTCACCCACACGGTGCGCATGCCGGCGGCGCGTGCGCCGATGACATCACGCTGGGGATCGTCGCCCACGTGCAGCACCTGCTCCACGGGCACGCCGGCGGCTGTACTGGCCGCCTCGAAAATCGCCGGGTGTGGCTTGGCCACGCCCACACTGTGTGCGGATACACAAAAGCGCAGCAGGCCGCCGAGGCCGATGCGGGCAATATCCGCGTTGCCGTTGGTGAGCCCTCCCAAGGTCAGTTGAGCGGCCAGCTCAGTGAGCACAGGCAGCACATCGGCGAACAGCTCCACCTCGTTTCGCGCCTGCCACATGACGGCAAATGCGCCGTCGGCCGCGTCCCGCCCGTAACCACAGTGTTGCGCGGCCAGCGCCAGCGATTCACGGCGCAGGGCGCCCAGGTCGTGAGCCAGCTCTGGTCGCTGTTGCAACAGGCCATCTCGCAGCTCGCGCAGGTCGGCCGGTGAATAGCGCTCGGGCAAGCGCGGGTAATGCTCGGCCAGCCAGGCATGCATACGCTGCTCCGCGCGCTCGATGACCGGGTCGATGGCCCACAGGGTGTCGTCCAGATCAAAGGTTATGGCGAGAATCGGCGGCGCGGGCATGGCACTTGATTGGTTGAGGTGCACCGCACAAGATGGCGCCGAGTGCGTCTATTTTCAAGCCGGCCTGCCGTCGGCGTTCTGGGAGGAGACATGGCAAACGACAAACTGATGGCGCTGGACCTGGCCGAGCCTACCCCACTGCCGGAGGAACTGGCGACCCAGTACGCAGCGGCCAAGCAGCGGTTGGGCTTCGTGCCTAATGTGCTGCGCGGCTATGCGCATG
>CAZZHF010000158.1:0-6894 GCA_964653545.1 uncultured Gammaproteobacteria bacterium
TACTCGATCTCGAACACGGCCGAGTACGGCGACTTCACGCGCGGCCCGCGCATCGTCACCGATGAAACCAAGGCCGAGATGCGGCGCATCCTGAAGGAAATCCAGACCGGCCAGTTCGCTCGGGACTTCATCGCCGAGAACCGCTCCGGTGCCCCGATGCTCAAAGCCATGCGGCGCCTGGGCCAGGAACACCCGATCGAGCAGGTCGGCGGCCAACTGCGGGACATGATGCCGTGGATCAAGGCCACACGCGTGGTCGACCGTTCACGGAACTAGACAGGTAGAACCCGGTATGCAGCTGCCAAGTGGCCGGCCTCGGCGCCGAGGCATCTACATACTGCCCAACCTGTTCACAACGCTGGGCTTGTTTGCGGGCTTCTACTCCATCGTTGCCGCGGCACGGGGCGATTTTGGCCCCGCCTGCGCGGCGGTATTCGTATCCATCGTTACCGACGGACTGGACGGCCGGGTCGCGCGCCTGACCGGCACCGAGACGGATTTCGGCGCCGAGTATGACTCGCTCAGCGACATGGTGGCCTTTGGCGTGGCACCCGCGCTGCTGGTCTATGACTGGGCCTTGCAGGACCTGGGCAAGGTCGGCTGGTTGCTGGCGTTTTTTACGCCGCTTCGGCGGCACTGCGCCTGGCCCGCTTCAACACGCAGCCGCAGGCCTACGGAAAGAAGTACTTCCAGGGTCTGCCCAGTCCGTCCGCCGCGGCGTTGATCACCAGCACCGTGTGGGCTGGCCACAGCTTCGATTCGCCGGCCTGGCTGGGCACGCCGCTGGCGATCCTGGTAACCATCGGTGGCGGCGGGCTCATGGTCAGCAATCTGCGCTACCTGAGCTTCAAGGACTTCGATTTACGCGGCCGCATTCCGTTCTTTGCCGCCGTGTTGATCGCCATTGGCCTGGCGGTGTTGTCCACCGATCCACCGCTGGTCCTGTTCAGCCTGTCCGTGACCTATGCCGTATCCGGCCCTGTTCTGACCTTGAGCCGCCTGCGGCGCTGGCGTCGACGGCGGGCCGGTTAACACGCGATACGGCCAGCCCGGCCTCGGCTCGTCCGAGGCTCAACAGGGCGAAGTAGCGGCGCACGCCCTCGACATGAAATACCGACTCCCAGGCACCGGTACCCCGCCCAAGATAACCCGGCAGGGCCTGGCGAACTTCCACCCACCGATCCGGGTTGCCGCCGCTGGCACGCACTGACTGCCGGGCACGCGCCAGCTTGTTTGGACCCAGGTTATAGGCGGCCACCGCAAGCCAGGTACGATCCGGCTCGGGTACCGTGTCGCCGAAATCATCTCGCAAACGCGCCAGGTAACGTGCGCTGGCGGTGATTGACTGATGTGGATCGAGCCGATTACTGATACCGACCTGGCGAGCCGTGGGCGCCATCAGCATCATCAAGCCACGCGCGCCTTGGGGTGATACAGCCCGCGGATTCCAGCGCGACTCCTGATACCCGAGCGCCGCCAGCAGGCGCCAGTCGATACCGTGGCTTGCGCCAGCGCGGCGGAAATAGTCCTCATAAAGCGGCAGCTTGGTCGCCATCGCCAGCTCAAATCCGCGCAGATCAACAACATCGAAGCGTTTTCGCAGGCCACGCTCTTGCAGCCGCAGCTGCGCCAGCAGACCACTGCTACGTGCCTTGAGCATGAACCGGTCGACCTGTTTGCTCAGCGAGTCATCCCGCATCTTGCGCAGCACCCAGCCAATCCCACCGGGCGGACCGACGCTGGCCCCTACCTTGAGCATGGGCATGCGCTGGCGAGCCCGCTCAATCTGGTGACGCTCGGCCAAGGTGCAGGGCACCTCCCCGCCAGCTACCTGCCCCAATAAAGCGACGCTGCCCAAGGAAGATACCTGAGCAAGCCTGACGCGCTTTAAACCGGCCTCACCCAGGCGCTCCGTGTAGCCATCGCCATCGGATATCCAAAGCTGCCTAAGGTCGGTCCTGGCGAACACGTCAGCCGGCGGTACCACGTGAGCTCCGCATGCGACGTGCGTTTGACTGTCAGCATAGGTCGGCGCCTGACGCAGGTGTCCGGGCAAACGGTTGGGAAGCGGCTGACCAGGCACGACGATATCAACCTCGTCATGGGTCAACATGTCCAGCAGCGTCGTCTGCGAGTCGCCCTCAACCAGCTCCAGATTAACGTCGAGCCGATTGGCGAATTCGCGCAGCAAGCTGTGGTGCAAATCCTGAAATGCCGCGTGGTCGATACCCGGATCCACCGGCACGCCTACGCGCAGGGTTCCAAGACTTTGAATGCGTTCCAGCCGCGACAGTTGTGGGTGTCGCTGCGCCAGGTCCTGCCAGTACACCAGCATCAACAGCAGGGCCGTGGCCAGACCCGCACCCCACCATTCGGGGAGTCCGTATTTCACTCGGTAGCCTCTGGGACCGCGTGCCGGCGTGAACGATGGCGCTCTGCAGGCTGCGGACGGGCCGCGGATGGTATATTACTTGCCTCCCTGAGCAAACCTAATGGCCCCCGTGGCCACCTCACGGAGAGGTACCGAAGTGGTCATACCGGCGCGGACTCGAAATCCGTTGGGGGCGTAAGCTCCACGTGGGTTCGAATCCCACCCTCTCCGCCAATCGCTTTGTAAAAACAATAAGTTAAAAACTATAAATATAAAGTAGCCTACGCGCTTACCATCTGTGACTGCCGTTGGTTTTTAACCGCTGGAGGCACTCACAATGGACCAAACGTTAACCCACGATCAGGAACAGCGCAGCCGCGGGCACCCTGCCTTTTGCGTCGGCGAAGTATGCTGACGGGGCCAGCAAAGTGACATGGGCGCAATTAGCTTAGGCGCCTGACCACAAATGACGGCCTGATCAAGAAAGAGCACACAAGTCGACACCTTTCGGCCTGTAGGGGCGGCAAGTACGCGTCTTTCGCGTACTGAGCGTAGACCCACGCCATGCCCGGCCGTACCTGCTTCGCGTGGGCGTCGATTCCTCTTCAGATCACGCCGGCCAATGTCCGGTCGTATCGGTCCTCACCTTCGACACGTGGCTGCGCTTGAACTTTTGAAGCACAGGTCAGCTAAAGATTGCCGAAAGCGTGTGCCCAGGGTTGGGCGCGCGCCGACGCGTCGATTTCGCTCGGGCGGACCCCGACTTACTGGTCATCCTGCAGCACGGTGAGGGTATCGACATGGGCGATCCCCACGATCCAGCCCGTGAGGTGCCCGGCTGGTTGGGTAGCGGGCCAGACTGCGAGCTTACCAGGGTAAGCGACCACAGGCGCCGTTCGTGGTGGTCCCGAAAAGACATAGCGTTGATCATTCAACGTCTTCTGGAGCATGTCTGGCTCTTGTCAGAGCGGCAGAGATTAAGCCAGTCGGTACAGCGACGATTGCCAGGCCAATGGCCAACACAAAGAATGTGAAGATGCGGCCGCCTAACGTGACCGGGTAAGCATCTCCATAGCCAACCGTTGTCAGAGTAGTGACTGCCCACCAAAGGCTGTGGAACACCGATCCGAATGTTTCAGGTTGAGCGTCGTGCTCAAAAAAATAAATTCCGACCGCTGCGACATACAACACTAGAAGCGCCGTAGCGCCGAATAGGGCGAGTTCGTCCCGAATAAGGTGGAACGCGCGTCGGAAAAGGTTAATTGAGCGGCTGTAGCGAAAAAGTTTGAACAGCCGTAAAAGACGCAATGCTCTTACCGCGCGCAGATCAACGCCCGTGCTCAGGTAGAAGGGTGCAATGGCAATTAGGTCTATCAGGCCATAGAAACTGACCACGAAGCGAATCCGTCGGTCGGCAACCCAGAGCCGAGCGAGGTATTCAGCGGTGAAGGTGGCGACGGTGACTGTCTCGATTAAGTAAAGAGTGGCTTGCACCTTGGCGGACAGATTTGGCAGTGTCTCAACCGAGAAGGACAGGATCGACAAAATAATCAAACCCTGGATAACAAGGTCGAAAGTCCTTCCGGCACGGGTGTCGCTTCGCTCGACGGTCGCCTTCAGTACAGTCTGAAATTTTTTGCGGCTAACGGCCGGCTCCACCGTTTCCCTGTTCTGAGAGTCCGTCACGCTATGGGCTGCTCCATGAGGTTGGGAACACCAGGCTGTCAAGAGTTGCAAGGGAGGGTTGGAAGCCAATTAGGCTTGGGACCACTAGACTTGGACTGCCGCCCTTCCGGGTCCGCAATACATCACCGGTGGCAAATGCCCAGGCCTGTTGCAGCATCAAAAACCCGTTATCTGATATCGCCACGGTGTCGCCGGCCATCGCCACAACCGACGCAGCCGACGCCCCCACCCCGGTGATCGACACGTCCACGGCAGCTGGATGGCTGATTAAGTCGTTGTAACCGATGGCAGACTCCGAGAAGTCACGGATGGCTTCATTCAGCGCTTCCCTACTGACCACCTGCCGGTGGTTAGCAAATCGTCGGACTATCTCGGCTGTCCATCGGCCCGGTCCAGGTCGGGCCGCAGGCCCCCCGCCTCGACACCGACCGCCTCGGGTCGCTTGACCGCCTTGACGTCGTCCTGTCGTGCGAGTTCTTCCAGTCGATTCAGACGGTCTTCCAGCTTGGCCTTCTGTTCGCTCTCCAGCCGCACAGCGGCCTCCCGCTCGCGCCGCTGTTCCTGAGTCCGAGCTGCTTCGCCGGCCTGACGCGGGTCAAACGGACTGGCCTGCTCGACTCGCAAACCCGTGGCTGGGCCAGGGCTGTAGTCGATTGACGACGCCTCCCACGGCTGTGTGATCTGGTCATCTTTCGGACACTGGTTCGAGAACTGAACCACGCCGTTCGGATCTTTCCACTGACAGAACCCCGCCTGCGCAACTCCGACGAGTGCAGGCAGCAACAAAAGCGGGGAAAGCAGGCATGGTTTCATCTTCCTCTGCCTCCGGCTGTAGGAGGTGAACGGCGCCGGGTGTCCGGCGGCGTTCAATGACAGCGCAATCGGTCGCCCAAAGAGTTTCTGATAGTAGATCGCTTCGACCGCCACCGGCCACCGGTTCCGGAAAAATGCCACCGCGTGACCTTGGTTGAACCTGCGGATCCGTTTCAGGCCAACCAACCGCACCGTGCCACTCTTCCACGATTCGCGACGAATCGCCCGAGCACAAGCAGGCCGTCGAGGATCCTTGCCAGTACATTGTCGTAACGGGTCGCCTAGCGTACCGAGCGAGGGCTCGATGACGGCCCAGGCCATCCACGCGGTGCAGCGGATCGACAGGCGCAGAAAACGGCGGCAAAAGTCGTGGACCGCCCAGCCGGTCAGTCAAACGGTGACCGGCTACCGACCGCACCCGGAGTGCGACTCGCAATCCAAGGCGGAAAAACTACCGGCAACAGGAGCCCGCTCAACTCAGGGTCACCCGCCGGCCTCGGTCAGTACCCCATCAACTGCCGGTACTCATCCCAGAAGGCGCGGATGGTGGTTTCGGTCACCAGGTGGTCGGCGTCCTTCACATCGCGACCGCCCATCTCGATGCAGGACCAGGTGTTCTGGTCGCGTATCACCGCTTGCTGGCAGATCACCGACGACTC
Organism: uncultured Gammaproteobacteria bacterium; assembly: GCA_964653545.1. Classification (GTDB taxonomy): domain Bacteria; phylum Pseudomonadota; class Gammaproteobacteria; order Immundisolibacterales; family Immundisolibacteraceae; genus Immundisolibacter. The sequence continues at coordinate 5,530 of CAZZHF010000158.1, forward strand.
ACCGTCTTCCATGGAGATCAGCCCGGCCGGGCCAATGAGGTTGGCCTGCTTCAGGCGGATGTTGCGCAGTTCCTCATCGTCGGTCTTGTAGCCGAAATAGGTCCACACCAACTCGAACGCGTCACGGCCCTTGGGCACGATCTGGCGCACCGCCAGCGTGTTCTGTATCTGCTGAATGACCAGGTTGGGCATCAGCGACATGATGACCAGCGTGACGTCGTCGCCCCACTCACCCTTGCGGCCGTTCAGCAGCGATGGATCGGCCAGGGTGTAGCTGTCCGCCTGGTAGGTGCGCAGCTTGGAATCCCTGGTCTCGGTAATGGCCGCGTCGGAATCCGTACCGGAGCGCGAGAACAAAACCGTGTGCCAGCCATTGGTGATGTTGACCCCGCCCACCTGGCTGGACCGGTACAGGCCAAAGGTCATGTGGAACAGGTGCAACAGGCTGGCGTGGTAGGGGTCCTTGGTGTTCTCGGCGTAAAACTTCCAGTTGCTCGGAATGTACTGACGGGCATGGCCCAGCACCTCAAGATCGCGGTCTTTCAGGATCCGCTGCAGGTGATAGTCCACCGCGCCGTCGGCGCCGATGTAGTCCTGAAAGCCTGGCATGGCGTCGTCGAAGGTGACGAACACGGCGCCGTGGTAGTTCTCCAGCCGCAGCTTGCGCAGGCCGTGCTGCTTCATGTCGAAGTCGGCCGGGTAGCCGCCCTTGCCGCCCAGGCCCTTGCGAAACGGCACGCCGACCAGATCGCCCCGCGCGTCGAACGACCACTGGTGGTACACGCAGGTATAGGTGCCGGCTGCGTTGTTGCCGCGCAGCTCACGGCACACCAGCGCGCCGCGGTGGGCGCAGCGGTTGACCCAGGCCTGGATGGCGCCGTCGTCGCCACGGGTCATCACCACCGGCGTGTCGCCGACGAAGGTGGCCTTGAAGTCGCCGGCATTGGGCAGTTCCGCCGCCAGGCCGATGAAGTTCCAGGTCGGGCCGCGAAAGATTCTGGCCTGTTCTTCGTCGTAGACGGCCTGTTCCGTGAATACGCCATAGGGCACCGCCGAGGTGACGCCCTCCTCCGGCCAGATCAGGCCACCGGTCCGTTTTACGCGTGCGTCCATGTCGAGTTCTCCTGGCGGTTCAGATGGGGGTCACCATCAGGGTCTGAATGCGGTTGGTGTCGAAGATGCAGAGCTTTTCCCTGAAACGCAGGTGACCATTGACCCGCACGATCTTGTCCAGGTACTTGCCGGTGTTGTAGACGCGGGTTTCGCCGTCCAGCAGGGTCTGGAACACGCCATAGTTGGTCTGGGCCGTTATCACGCCGGCCTGCTCGCCCAGGATGCGGGTGTTGCTGACCAGGTGGCGGTAGA
>CAZZHF010000159.1:0-6880 GCA_964653545.1 uncultured Gammaproteobacteria bacterium
ACCATATTCTCGATTTGCCGGTTGACCTGATCCGGGTTGCCGACGAACTCGAAGCCGTTCTCGTTCAGATAGTTGTAGTCACATTCAGGACCGATCTTGCCGGTCTGGCCCTTCTTGCGGAAGGCTTCGTTGAAGCCGATCGGTGCAAACCATTCCGGCCACACAAAGCCATTGGCGGTGGCGGCGTAGCGGTGTGCCTCGGCCGCGTCGTCCAGTACCAGTGCGTCGCGGAAGATGCCGATGTTCTGGCCATGCGCGAAGTTGTGCCCGGCGGCAGCGGCTTCTTCCCGATAGATCGTGAACAGGTCGTGCAGGGTCTCATCGCAGGTGGACAGCGCGAACGGCGCGATGGCTTCGCGGGCGCAGAAGCGGAACGTGTCCTCGCTAAATGAGAACGGCTGGAAGATCGGCGGGTGCGGTTTCTGGAACGTCTTCGGGGCGATGCCAATCTCGGTGATGATGCCGTCCGCGTTCTGGCCCTTGCCGAACTGGTCGACCACTTTGTGGCCGAACTTCAGGTTATCCGGCGGGATGGTCCAGTGCTCGGAACGGTGGCTGAACACGTCGGTGGTCCACGCCTTCTTGATGATCTCGTAGTGCTCCATGAACAGGTTGCGGTTCTTCTTGTCGACCTCGGACTTGTCGGACATGGTACCGCCCACACCGTAGGTCTGGCCCAGCACGTCGGCCCAGCGCCTCTGGTAGCCGCGCGCAAAGCCGATGAAGGTCCGCCCTTGCAGCATCTGGTCCAGCATGGCGAGATCTTCGGCCAGGCGCAGCGGATTGTGGAACGGCAGCACGTTGGCCATCTGACCCAGGCGAATGCGCGTGGTCTGCATGCCGAAGTACAGGTCTAGCAGGATCGGGTTGTTGGATTGTTCGATGCCTTCGATATGGAAATGGTGCTCGGTGAAGGCAGCGCCCCAGAAGCCGGCGCGGTCGGCAAACTTGATCTGCTCACTGACCTGCCACAGCATGTTCTGGTAGTTCTGCGAGTTGATGCCGGCCATGCCCTTGCGGGTCTGGGCGATGGTGCCGACCGACGGCAGGTAAAACAGAATGAACTTCACGAATGCGTCCTCGCTATGGTGGTAGGGCGTTGCCCCTGTGCGTTAAAAACTCAGTCGTAACTGCCGTCGAGGCGCAGCTTCTCCTCTGCCCGCAGCGGCGTTTCGCCTTCATGGCACAGCTTGTGGTCGTGGCCGGGCATCACGCACGCGTGGTGGGCGCGGGCCAGCATCTTCAGCTTGTGCAGGGAGTGCTTCCAGCGCACCAGGTCGTTCGAGATGATCGAGCCGGTTTCGTGATCGTAGCTGTCTTTCATGTAGCAGGCATCGGACGTCAGGATGACCGTGCCGGCGTGCTCCAGGTGCACCATCAGCGCCATGGTGCCGGCGGTGTGGCCGGGCGCGGAAATGGCGTGCACGTCCTTGAGGATTTCTGTGTCACCGGACAGCGTGGTGAAGCGCAGGCCCGGCACGTCGTAGTCGCAGCGCAGGAAAAAATGCTCGTCCTGGGGCATGTTGGCAGCGGCGGCGTATTCGTCCTGGTGCACCAGCATCCTGGTGGAGGGAGTGTTGTTCCACAGCGTGGCGTTGCCGGCATGGTCCACGTGCTGGTGGCTCAGGAACACGTAGTCGATGTCCTCCGGACCCAGGTTGTTGCGCTTGAGCGTGTTCTCCAGCAACTGCTCTTCTGTGTAGTCGTCGTACGGCGCCAGCGCCTTGTACTCCGGCAGCCACTGATCTTCCCAGTGCCGGTGGATGCTGGCGTCGAACAGGATGCGCCCGTCCGGGTGGTCGATCAGGAAGGTAAACGACGGCACTTCGCACCACACCTTGTTTTTGACGTGGCTGGTCCTGGTGAGCATCAAGTCCGGGTGGCCGGTGACTAGCAGCTCCAGGTCGGCGTGCATGTTGCCATGGTGCAGGGGGCGAATCTTGATGCCGCGCATGATTACTCCTCGGTCGTATTGTCGCTGATGGGATTCTGGGTCAGGCCGCGCCGGCCTGGAGAAGGTCTTGTTCGACCCGCTCGCGCAGGGCGCGCTTGTTGATTTTGCCAACACCGGTCTTGGGGATGGCATCTACCACCAGGTAGTGGTCCGGCAGCCACCACTTGGCAAATCGCGGTTCCAGCCAGGCGCGCAACTCGGCCGCGGTGGGCGGGCTGCCGTCCTGTGCGACCACATAGGCGCAGGGTCGCTCCAGCCATTTGGCATCCGGCGCTGCCACCACGGCTGCCTCGCGCACTTGGGGGTGGGACATAAGCGCGTTTTCGAGGTCCACCGACGAAATCCACTCGCCGCCACTCTTGATCAGGTCTTTGGCCCTGTCCACCAGGCGCAGCACCCCGTTGGCGTCGACCGCCGACATGTCGCCGCTTTTCCAGAAGCCATCCGCGAAGCCGTCGCGGCTACGGTCGTCATGGTAATACTCGGTAGTGCTCCACGGCGTACGCACGTATATCTCGCCGACCGCCTGGTCGTCCCAGGGCACGGGGTTGCCGGCGTCGTCCAGTACTTTGAGTTCCGTGCCGGGGCAGGGAATGCCCTGGCGGATGCGGGTGGGGATGTGTGCCTGCGGTGGTTTGTCCAGATCCTCGCGCCGGATATGCACGCAGGTCGCCAGCGGCGTCATCTCGGTGGAGCCCCAGGCAGTGTAGATGGGGAAGCCGAATTCCTTGAGGTAAAACTCCATCACAGCTGCCGGGGTGGCTGAACCGCCGAGCATGAGGCCGCGCACCGTGGACAGATCACGTGGGACGCGTTTCAGCTCGGTGATCATGTCGATGCCAATACTCACCGCGGCAGCGGCAAACGTGACTCGCTCGCTCTGTATCAGGTCCAGAATGGCCGGCGCATGCGGGCGCTCGCCCGGCAGCACCATCTTGCTACCCATGCAGGCGGCGGCAAACGGCAGCCCCCAGGCATTGGCGTGGAACATCGGCACCACCGGCAAAATGGTGTCGCGCTCGCGGATGTCCAGCACATCGCCCAGGCACTCGGTAATGGTGTGCAGGTAAATATCGCGGTGGCTGTACAGCACGCCCTTGGGCATGCCGGTGGTGGCGGAGGTGTAGCACATGCCGGCCGGCGTACGTTCCGGCAGTTCGTTGAATGGGAAATCGGGGTCCCCGGCGCGAATCAGATCCTCGTAGGCGATCACATTCGGCAGGCTGGTAGGCGGTGCCTGATCCGCCAGCACCACGAAGGCCTTGATCGTTTTCAGCTGATCGGCGATACGCTCCAGCGTTGGCAGCAGGTCGGGATCCACGAAGATCGCCGTATCCCCGCTGTGGTTGAGGATGTACGCCACGTGTTCGTCCGCCAGACGCAGGTTGACGGTGTGCAGCACGGTGCCGGCGCACGGCAGGGCAAAGTACAACTCGAAATGCCGGTAGGTATTCCAGGCAAAGGTGGCGACCTTGTCGCCTGGTTGCACACCCAGGGAGGCCAGGCGGCTTGCCAGGCGATGCGCGCGCTCGTTCAGGTCGCGGTAGGTGTAACGGTGCAAACGGCCGTCGGGCAGCCGCGTGACGATCTCGTTGTCCGGAAAATACTGCGCCGCCCGTTGCAGCAGCAAGCGAATGTTCAGTTCCACCGTGCGTCCTCCTCGGTGCCCACTGCGGGGCACGGGTCTGCTGTAGGTTGGTTGGTTCCGGCAGCCGGTTGGCCGTAGCAAGCCACCTGTCGGTCAGTCTGCCACGGCTGTGCCGCTCGCCGTAGTGAGCGGCCACAGCGCGTCGGCACCGGCGCCGGCCAGCCGGCGTCCAAACTGTCTTGCCCAGGCCGCCTCGCTGCCGTTTTCGTCGCGCCAGGCCCACAGGCGGCGGGTTGCGTGCTGTAGCGAGTATTCCTGGGTGAAGCCCATGGCCCCGTGCACTTGGTGGGCGATACGACAGGCTAGGCTGGCTGCTTTGCCAGCCCGGATCTTGGCTACCGCGATTTCATCGCTCGCGACCCCAAAGTCCGCCACCAGGGCCGCGTGGTCCACCGCCGCGCAGGCCGCGGCTACTTCCCCGGCCAGGATGGCGAGTTGCTGCTGAATAGCCTGGAAGGCCGCCAGCGCGCGGCCGAATTGCTTGCGCTCACGGGCGTAATCCAGCGACTGTTGCAGGGTCCGTTCGAGCGCGCCGCTCATCAGCGCGGCGCGCGCCAGCGCGGCCCGCTCGTGAATCGAAGCGGCGGTGATTCCGGCAGGAGCACGGTGCATTCGGTCGCTAGCGATGAGGGTGTCGATATGCAAGTCGTCGCGCGCCTCACCGGCCAGATTGTCGCCTGGTTCCAGGCGGTAATCCTGCGCTCCAAGCTGCGTCACCTGTGTTTGTCCGCCCCGGTCCAGCAGCACCACGACACCGGCCGCGTGACGGGCCGCTGCCACCCTCGACACAACGCCATGCAGGCGAAGGCCGCTGTCCTGCGGCGTTATTTCGAGGTCGCGGCTGTCGGCATTGGCAAAGGCAAGCACTCCGCTGGGCACCGCCTGGCCGGCGCCGTCCAGCAGCCAGGCGGCGAGTACGGCACTCTCGGCCAACGGCACCGGCGCGCAATGGCGGCCACACAGGCGCAGCAGCGCACACAAGTCGGCCATGCCCAGTGCACTGCCGCCGGAGGCTTCGCTCACCGCGGCGACGGTAAAGCCAAGCTCCTCAAGCACCTGCCACAGATCTGGGTCGAAACCGACGGCGTCGACCGCCTGGACTCGCTCGGCGGTGCAATGATCGGTCAGCACCCGTTCCAGGGTATCGAGCAGCATCTGTCTTGTGTCGTCGCTCATCTTAGCCCCAGGGCGCGCGCCACGACGCCGCGCAGAATTTCGTTGGTTCCGCCCCGCAGCGTGAAGCCGGGAGAGTGCAAAGTGGCTTCGGCCAGGAGCACGTCGATGCGGCGCCGTGCCGTCAGCGAAGGCGCGCAGTCCAGCAGCAGTCGCAGGCGCTCGAATACTTCGCTCTCGAAGCGTGTGCCGATGTCCTTGACCAGCGCCGCCGCCACGTCGGGTGCCTCGCCGCGTTGCAAGGCCGCCGCGACCGACACCGACATGCGCCGCAGTGTCCACAGCTCGGCGGTCAACTCGCCGATGGCGATGGCCGTGTGCTCGTCGGGCGCCTCGCCCATGACGCGCAGCAACTCCTGCAGCAGCGGGAAGGTGGACATGAACCGCTCCGGCCCGGAACGCTCGTAGGCCAGCTCGGAGGTGACCTGCTTCCAGCCCTCCCCGATCTGACCGAGCACCCGCGTGTCGGGCACGAAAACCTGGTCCATCACCACCTCGTTGAAGTGGTGGGCGCCGGTCAGGATCGGCACCGGGCGGATGCTTATGCCGGGGGTCTTCAGGTCGATGATGAACTGCGACAGCCCGGCGTGGCGGTCCTCGCCCAGCGGCGCGCTGCGGCACAGCACAAAGAACCACTGCGCACGGTGCGCGTTGGAGGTCCACAGCTTGGTGCCGGTAATGGCCCATCCGCCGTCAACACGGTCGGCCCGGGTGCGCACGGACGCGAGGTCCGAGCCGCTGCCCGGTTCGCTCATGCCGATGGCGAAAAACACCTCGCCGCTGACCAGTTTGGGCATGAAGAACTGCTTTTGTTCCTCGGTGCCATAGCGCAACAGGGACGGACCGGTCTGACGGTCGCCCACCCAGTGCGCCGCGACCGGCGCCCCGGCGGCAAGCAGTTCCTCGGTGACGACGTAGCGTTCGAGCGCCGTGCGACCGTGGCCGCCGTACTCGGTGGGCAGAGTCATGCCCAGCCAGCCCCGGGCCGCCAGGCGGCGGCTGAATTCACCGTCAAAGCCGCCCAGCCAGTTGTCGCAGCGCGGCGTATAACGACCGGCAGCCAGTTCCTCCGCCAGAAAGGCGCGGACCTCGGTGCGCAGCGTCTCGCAGCTTGCAGGCAAACGGGCCGGCTCCAGACTGATGCCGGGTACGGACAACGGGTTCTCCTCCGTGAGTTCGGGTAAGCAAGGCGTGGACCGCACTGGCGTGTGCCACCCGAACGCATGTTAAAGCAGACGGCCGGGGCGGGTCACCTGCGAAACTGATCGGGCGTGTACCGACATGGCGTCGCCGGAGTTCGTGGGCACGCTGGCGCCATTGCTTCTTGAGGATTTCGCGCCAGGGGTCTTAGCCGTGGCGCAGTTTCAGATACAGGATCGCGCCTGCCAACACTAGGGTCACCGAGTTGGCAAGGATCAGAGGCAGGTCACGCGTCAGCAGACCATAGACCAGCCACAGCGCCACACCCGCGACGAAAATCGTATACATGCGCAGCGACAGGCCACGGGTGTCGCGGGTAGCAAGGGTGTGCAGCACCTGTGGCAGAAAAGCTGCGGTGGTCAGCAGCGCCGCCAACAGGCCAATGGCAGTTGTCATAAAGCCGGGGCCTGCGGTTGGCGGGGGTGTTTGTCGATTATCATTCCGGGCATGCCCGTCTTGGCTCTGGACAAGGCGGTGCTCAACATAGGCCGGGCCGAATGGCGTCCCGGTGACGGCCCCACGGAGGAGTCAGCATGGCGAAGGTAACGGAATTTGGCTATCTGGGCATTGGCGTCAAGGATGGCGACGCGTGGCGCGAGTTCGCCAGTCAGGTGGTTGGCATGGAAGTGTTGGACGAGGGCGACGGCGATCGCTTTTACCTGCGCATGGACGGCCACCATCACCGCATAGTCGTGAACCTGCACGGGGACGACGACTTGGATTTCATCGGTTGGCGCGTGGCCGGACCGGAAGAATTCGACGAGATGAAGCGCCAGCTCGATGCGGCCGGCGTGGACTACGAGCACGCCGACGGCGAGGAACGCAAGGAACGGATGGTGCTTGACCTGCTCAAGTTCAAGGACCCGGGCGGCAACCCGACCGAGATTTACCACGGCCCACGGGTC
>CAZZHF010000160.1:0-6877 GCA_964653545.1 uncultured Gammaproteobacteria bacterium
ATAGGTCATCGGTTCATCCGGATAGGCCTTGATGGAGGCGTCGAAGTAACCCAGCGCGAGGCGTGTCTGGCCCATGCCGCGGCCGGCATCTTCCAACAACGTCAATGCCCGCGGGTGGTTTGGAAAGTGGCGCAGGATGAACTTGAGGTCATTCAAAGCGTATTTGTAGCGTTTGTCGCGCAGTTTTTCCTGCGCCTTCCCCAGGTGGTAAGTCTCAACCACGTTGATATGCGCGGTGTCGCCCGCATAGTAGTTGCACCCGTCTTTGCAACGTCCGTCCGAGTGATACGTGGCGGCCAGGGTAGGGGCTGCGATCAGGCAAGCGACGAGCGCGATGAGGAATCGAAGGTTCATGCTTTCCTCCTGGGAAAAGTGGCGAGTTTTCTTACGGCGGGCCAGCGGTACAGCCAACGTGCGCCGTGCTCGGCGTGGTAGGCCAGCCGTCCGCGCCAACTGGGCGCATACAGGCGCAGGCGCAATCGCGGCTCGATGCGGCTGGCCCAACGGCGCTTCCAGTCCGTGGCCGGGTCCAGCATGTCCAGGCTGCGCGCCTCGCCGTCCTCGAACAGCATTCGCAGCACATGCCGGAACAACACATTGCCCGGACTGTGTTTGGACCATGCCTGGGCATAGCCGGTTTTGAGGCCGAACCAGGTCGTCCCGTCACGCACGAGCAGGTTGAACGCCAGCAGTTCGTCGTCCAGGGTAAGACCGAATAGGCGCAGTGCCCCGTTGGCCCGAAACTGCTCAAGGATGGTCAGGTAGAACGCACGTACCAGGTCGGATTGCAGGACGGCGCCACCGGTGCCGGCTTTCCAGCCCGAGCTTTCCACGGTCAAGGCGGCATCGAGCCAGCTGCGCCAGTCCGTCCCAGCGGCCAGATCCCTCATGTCCAGGATGCCGATTTTCTCCAGCCCATTGTGTGCGCGATTGGTATTGGCGCGCAGCTTCTGGGGCAGGCCCGAAAAATAGCGGTCGGCACCCTGGGTAAGGTCGATCACCGGCGCTTCCCAGCGGGCGCGCAGGTCGACCCGCCGCCACGGTTCCGGTAATTCATGCACCACCCGAGCGGCCCGGGAATCCGGCGGCAGGAAGTCCAGTTGCAGTAAATCCCAGCGCTGATCGCGCAAACTGGCCGCCAGCCACTCAGCCAGCGCCGGGGCCGACAGCGTGTGCGGCCAGTCGTAACGTGGCGTGTGCTCATTGGTGGGCGAAAGCAGGGCACGCAATGGCAGACCCAGCACATGGGTGCGGCCGCGACGCAGCCATACCGGTGCCGTTTCGCCGAGTGCCAGAGGGGCAGTGTCGGGCGCAAAGGCGGTAAACCAGGCGCGCAACCAACCGGGGCCAGCAAGTGCCGGCGCGGTGCTCGTACCCGCATTCACTGATGCACCGGACACAGGCGATTGAGTTGCGTTGCCAGGCCCATGCTCAGGCGTTGTCTTTCAAAGTCAGCCACCATTTTGGCGGGGACTACCGGGTCCGCGCCAGTCTGCCAGGCGGCGAAGGCGTGTTCCACATGAGCGCAGATACGTTGCATATCCGAGGCGGCGCAGGCGCTGCCCTGACCGACCTGGGCAAGCAGTTGCGGAATGGCGCCGTCGCCGCACAGCACCAGAAACGGTCTGCCCAGGCGTAAATACTCATAGACCTTGGCGGGCACCATCAGGCGCGCGTAGGCGAGGTGCTCGCTTGGCTCGCCGGCGGCTTCGTTAAGGACTACCAGCAAGCCCGCGCCGGCCAGGCATTGCAGGCTGTCGCGGTAGGGCACCCGCTCGGTAACCACCCGCGTGATGTCGCCGAGCCCCTCGGCATTCAGCAGTTCAAGCAGCCACGGTTGGGCGCCAGTTGGGCCACTGCCCAGCAGCGTGATGCGGGTCTGGCCGCGCGGCAGCCGACCGGCGCGCAGCAGGGCACCGAGCGCTCGCAGCAGGGGGGTGGGGTCACGGTTGCTGCGGTTGATGCTGCCGGGGTAGATGATCCGGAAGTATTCCCGGTCCGGCCCGGGCAAGTCGGCGAAATCGCTTTCGTCGTAGCCGTTGGGCAGGGTCACGAAATGTGTGGCGGGCAGTCGTGGGTAACGTGCCAGAAAGTCCTCGCGCGCGGCGTCGGTGTTGGCGATCACGGTGTCGGCCCCGTGAACCACCCGATGTTCGAGCCAGGCGTCGACACGGTAGCGCCAGCCGCGACCGCCGCCGCCGGCCCACGGGTCGCGAAAATCAGCGATCCATGGCAGGCCGCTGCGGCGCTTAAGGCGTAGTGCGATCAGGTGCGCGCTCGGTACAGGGTAGGTCGAGTAGATGGCCTGCACCGCGTCGCGCCGAATCAGCGACAGACCCGCCCGCACCGCCGGCCGGCGCCAGGAGCCGAACCGATCCGGCACACCGATGACGGCAGGGTAACGACCGGCGATGCTCCAGCGCTGCTTGGCGTCGTGGCAGGGTAGGCGGTTGACGGAAACCTCGGGTGGTATCTGGGCCTCCAAGGCCGGATCCCGCTGCGGGTAGAGTGTCGGATCGACGGTCAGGACGTGTGTTCGCCAGCCCAGATCGAGCAGATGGCGGGCGAATTTCAGACTGCGCAGCACGCCGGTGCTGCTGTTGTCTGGGGGGAAATGAAAGGCCACCATCAGCAAGCCGCGCAATCGTGTGGTCATGCTCGCTGGCCGAGGGGGGCAGGCAGCAGCTGGGCGCTAGCGGTCAAGATCAAGACCGGCGGTTCGTTTTGCACTCGCCAGCAGCCGGCTGCCGGTACGGCCAGTACAGCTCGCTGCGAGCAGCGCGGCTGTGGACAGACGCGGCGCGGCGCGCAGGCTGTGCCAGAAATGGCTGCGGGCCTGACGCAGGTCGCCGCCGTGCAGGGCGCGCCGACCGAGTTGCTGGTAGCGGCGGGACTTTTCATCTCTGAAGAACTCGGTTGCCCCTGCCGGGTAGCGCCCGGGCGTGGCGAACACGCGCTCGGCAACCGCGATGCGGCCGCGGATCATCGCGTCCTGGTCGTCAGACAGGCTGCTGCCGTGATGGCGGTAGCCGACCAGCGGCGATTCCACCACGCCAACGCCTCGCTCCTTGGCCAGGCGCAGCCAGAACTCGTAGTCCTCGCATACCTTGAGTGTCGGATCGAAACCACCGATTGCCAGAGCACGTTCCCGGCGTGCGATGGCCGTGGAGGTGGTGACCACGAAGTTGGTACGCATGATGGCGGCAGCCATGTCGGTGTCGAATACCTGGCCACTCTCGACACCGGGCACCGCGTGCCGCGGCAGGTCCGCATAGTCGGTGCGCGTGGCGAGAAAAGAATCGAGCAGGCGTTCGCCGTCGCGAAACTGCCAGGCATCACAGAACACCAGGGCCAATCCCGGTTCGCTGCGGGCGACACTGAGTTGCCGAGCGAGCTTGTCCGGTTGCCAGATATCGTCGGCATCCAGAAACGCGACCCAGTCCGCCTGTGCCAGGCGCAGTCCTTTGTTGCGGGCGTCCGAGACGCCGAAGTCCGGTTCGCAGATTATCTTCAGGTCCGGGCAGGCGGCTTGTGCCTGGGCTACCGTATCGTCTTCAGAGGCGCCATCGACGAGAATGATCTCGCTGCGTACCTGTTGCTGAGCCTGGGCGGTTCGCAGCGTTTCGGCGATGAACCGGGCCGAGTTGTAGGCCGGTATGATGATGGAAACGTCTGGGGTCATGACTGCTTCAGGCGGCGGATGTCGAGTGGTGAACACGAGTGGTGAACAAAAGAGTAGTGAAGCGAGAGTTTGACTAGCGTAACCGACCGTCACGACCGACGCATGGTATTCCAGGCCGCCAGCCGGCCCCTTGGTGAGTTATGGCTTCCTCACTGAGCGAGGTAGGGTTCCCGCCCCAGGTGTTTCTAATCGGCGCCCAGAAAGCCGGCACCACGTTTCTGGCCAATCTGTTGGGCGCGCAGCCTGGCGTGTGCGTGGCCAGGCCGAAGGAGCCGGATTTCTTTACCCGCCACCGGGAGCGGGGCCTGGACTGGTATCGGGACTGCTTTCCCATAACTGAAGGCCGGTTGCTGCTGGATGCCTCCACCAGCTACTCAGCCGCGCCGTTGGCCGGCTACGGATCGGCCGGTGACGATCCGCGTAGCCGGTATGCGGGCGTGCCGATGGCCATCCATGCCGTGGCGCCGGAAGCGCGTTTCATCTACCTGGTTCGCAATCCGGCCGCGCGGGTGCATTCGGCCTACTGGCATGGGGTGCGGACCGGCAACGAAACCCTGCCGATTGAAGCGGCTCTCGCCACCGACAGCACCTATTTGCGTACCAGCGATTATCTGGGTCAGTTGCGTCTGTATCTGGAGTATTTCCGACGTGAGGCGTTCCTGATTCTGCGTTTCGAGGATCTGGTGCGAGAGCCTCTGGCGGTCCTCCAGACCAGCTGCGATTTTCTAGGCTTGGCCCGGCCGCTGGCCCTGCCGCCGGATTCGGGCCATAACCGCAGCTATGTTTACCGTGGGCCGTTACAACGGATCGATCGATATTTGGGTGGCGGGGGTGGGCTCGGCCGCTTGTTCAAACGCCTGCGGCCCTGGTTGCCGCGCAGCCTGCTGGAACTGGCCGGCCCGGTGATGACGCAGAAAGTGCCGCCGCTGGATGCTGCCCTGCGTGAGGACCTGCTGCGGCGGTTCGCGCCAATGGCAACGGCGTTCGCGGACCTGACGGGCGTATCGGTAGATCCCTGGCAGCCGCCCGGTTGAGGGTGGATCACGCCCGATTATTTGCCAAGGGTGCGTTGCCCGCGGGTAGATAGCCGTCGTCGCGACAGCATCACCCGGTTGCTCAGCCAAAGGCCCAGGCCTGCGCCGACGGCATCACGCAACAGGTCAGCGGCCGAGGATTCCCGTCCCGGCACGAAACTCTGGTGCCATTCGTCGAAGATTCCGTAGCCCAAGGTCAGGGCGAAAATCAAGATCGCGCCTCGCCACCGGCGGCGCTGCGGCAGCGCCAGGTCCCAGCTTGCCGCCAGCAGTGCATAGGCCGGCACATGCAGGAGGTTGTGGAGCCAGCCAGGCCCCAAGGGTATGGAAGCGACGGTCTGCGCACTTCCGGGTTGGCTGGAGCTGTAATAGATGGCCGACATCACCAACAGCGGTGTCAGATACCAGAGCGATGGCCGTCTTGTCACGGCGTCAACCCTTCGCCCCGCAACAGCTCCACCATGAACCGGGCGGGAATGGCGTAGCTGATGCCGCTTGGATCCTTGATCAGGGATTCTTTCTGGGTTTTGACGAATACCATGTTGACGATGCCATATACCTTGCGATCGGTCGGGTCGAACAACGGGCTGCCGCTGTTCCCGGGGTAGGCGGTAGCGTCCAGTTGAAAGACCTTGAAATTACCCCGGCGCAGGGAACTGAGCGTACTGGCGTCCAGTTCCCGGCTGCTACGGGCCGGGATCACCATCGGCACGATGCCGGCGAGCAAGGCGCGGTGGGTGACCGGGTGCAAGCCGAGCACAATGCCGAGCGGAAAGCCGGTAAAGGCCAGTTCCTGACCTTCAACCGCGCCGTTGGTGTTGTCGATCCGAAGTGCGGGCAACGCGGGGCCGGCCATCCGAAGCAGCGCCAGATCATGGCTGCTGCGACGCACCGTGCTCAGTACGCTGCGGGCCTGCCCGTTTTTGTCGCTGCCGGTGAGGATGATCAGGGATTCTCCCCGGGCCAGCGTCGTCGGCAGCACGTGTTCGTTGGTAAAGACATGCTGTCCGTCCGCCACAACAAAGCCGGTGCCGAGCATGTTCATGGGGGGACGACGGGTTTTCAGGTAGGTTCCGACCGCCACTACGGAGGGTTTGATGGCCGGAATGGCATCGGCATAGGTGCCCGCCGCGGCGGTCGGGAGAGCCGCTGACGTCAGGCACAGGCTCGCGAACAGGGCCATGCCATGGCGAATAACTGAGCTACGCATTGAACGGATATCCGGTTGACGCCAGCGTATCGGAAAATTGGTATCGATTAGACCCGACAAAGTTCGGTAACCGCCGCGGCAAGGCGATCCAGGTCGTCCGCATTCGATAGCCGATGATCGCCGTTTTTCAATAAGGTCAGCGTGACGTCGTCCGACCTCAGCCTATCGACCAGCATCAAGGCGCGTTCCCAGGATACGTCGGTATCTCGCATGCCCTGCAGCACACGTACTGGACAGGTCACGGCGATCGGCGCCTGCAACAGCAAATGTTGGTTGCCGTCCTGTACCAGGTGGTGGGTGATGACATAGGGCTGCTGACTGTATTGCGACGGACGTTCAATCCGGCCATCGCGTGCCAGGCGCGCTTGTTCGGCGGCTGTCAGCTCGTGCTCCCACAGAGCCTGTGTGAAATCCGGGGCCGGTGCCAGCAGTACCAGCCCGCGTATCCGTTCGGGCCGCGCCAGGGCCAGCAACAGGGCAATCCAGCCGCCCATGCTCGAGCCCACCAGCACCTGCGGCCCTTCGGTGAGTGTATCCAGCACGGTCAGGGCATCGTTGCGCCACTGGCTGATACTGCCGTCCTCGAAGCGCCCGCCAGATGCGCCGTGACCGGAGTAATCGAAGCGCACAAAGGCGCGGTTTTGTTCCATGCAGTGCCTGGCCAGTGCCGTGGCCTTGGTGCCGGTCATGTCCGACATGAAGCCGCCGCAGAACATGACGCCGGGCGCCGTGCCCGCGATTTGCTCATAGGCCAGGCGATACAGGCCGTGGTCGAGAAACTTTGTACTAGAGGTCAAAGGGGGCTCCAAAAAATATTTGCACTTGCAAAATAATGTTCCTGTTGACAGGAAGAGATAAATCCTTATCATCCACCTCGGCGTTCGCAATGAACGTCGTTTCTCCTCCTCTTATACCTCCGATCGGGAGTGCCTCGGCCCTCCCGATTTTTTT
>CAZZHF010000161.1:0-6810 GCA_964653545.1 uncultured Gammaproteobacteria bacterium
TTCGTTATGTTGTGCAAGATCGGGATGCTGGCATTGACGACCGCGCCTGTCAACGGACGTTCGGTTACGGCTTGCCGGACAGGTCGGGTACCGGCGAGGTTTGGGTCCACCGGCTGCTATGCTCGACCAAAAACCTGCCCTGGGAGGGGAAGCATGGCTGTTGGCGCACGCCTGGATTTGCCGCAGTGGTTTGACCAGATCCGCTTTGGCGGATACCAGATCCGGACCGTATTGCTGTGCTTTCTGGTGACTACTTTCGATGGCTTCGATACGCAAGCCATCGCGTTTGCCGGGCCAGCGCTTGCCGATGCACTGGGCCTGGGAGCCAGGGGACTCGCCCCCATTGTCACCGCCGGCGTGGCCGGCATGGCGCTTGGCGCGATAACGTTCGGGGTTGCAGGCGACCGCTACGGGCGGCGGGCGGCGATACTGCTGGCAACGGGCATGTTCGGCCTGTGCTCATTGCTGACGGCGTTCGCCGATAACTCGGCGCAACTTATGCTGCTCCGGTTTTTGACCGGCATCGGCATGGGCGGTGCCGTCCCCAATGTGTATACCCTGGCGTCGGAGTTCTCACCGACCCGGCACCGCGGCCTGATCATGCTGCTGGCAGGCCTGGGGCTGCCGGTTGGCGCCATCCTCGGCGGCCTGATTGCCGGCGTGGTCATTCCCCTGTTTGGCTGGCAGGGGATCTTCGCACTCGGCGGTATCGCGCCACTGTTGGCGCTACCACTGTTGTGGCGGCTGTTCCCCGAGTCCCCATACTATCTCGCCCGTAATGATCAACAGCAGGCGCTCAAACGACTGTTGAAGCGGGTGTCACCCACTACCCCGCCGCCTGAACACGCCGTGTTCACGCTGCCGGAGGCACCGACCCGGGTTGGCCCCGCCGCCCTGTTGGCGCCTGAACTGCGGCGCAATACGCTGGCCATCTGGGCGACCTATTTCTTCAACTGGGTTGCCTGGTTCAGCCTTGTGCTGTGGATACCATCCGTGTTGCATGCGGCTGGACTCGCCAAGGAACAGGCAGGCCTCGCGACGGTCACTCTCAACGGCGCAGCCTTGATCTTCATCCTGCCGCTGGCCTGGATGTTGCCCAGGCTGGCGGTGCGCCAGGTCATCTTGCTGCTGCTGGCCGGCGCGCTGGTGGTGTCCCTGCTGCTGGCCGGCGCCGGTGACAATTGGCCGCTGTTATTCGTCTTGATTGCGCTGAGCGGATTGTTCGTTGGCGGGCCGCAAATCGCCCTGAACTATCTTGCTGTCTCGATCTACCCGACCGGCGTACGGGCCACTGGCGTTGGTTGGGCCATCGGCATGGGCCGGCTCGGTACCGTGGTCGGCGGCGCCGCCGGTGGTCTGGTGCTCGCGGATTACGGACCGCGTGGTTTCTTCCTCGCCCTGGCGCTGCCGCTGCTGCTCGCAGCCCTGTCCGCGATGATGGTCCGCCCGGCCAATGACGGACTATCTGCGGCTACCCGGTGACAGAAGCGCCGACTAGTTGCTAGAGTCACCCGTTCGGGCACGATGCGGCTGCCTGCCGGCCCGCCTGGCACGTACTTAAAACAACATCCCGCGCCGGTCGCGGGGTCCCGTCCCTTATGGAGAAGGAGTTCTAACGCCTATGCATTACTTCGACTACGCAGCGCCCACGTCACTGGGCGAAGCGGTCAAGCTCCTGGCGGGGGCGCGCGGAGATGCCCGCATACTTGCCGGGGGCACTGACCTCATCGTCAACATGCGCGTTGGCCGCCGTAAACCTGGCCTGGTTGTTGACGGCAAACACATCCCGGAATTGAACGAGCTGGCGCTGAAGGCGGGCGGTTTGACCATAGGCGCCGCGGTGTCCTGCCGGCGGATCTGGGAACACGCCGAGATCGCCAAGCGCTTTCCGGCGCTGATCGATTCGGCAAGCCTGATCGGCAGCGTGCACATCCAGGGTCGCGCCACGGTGGGCGGAAACCTGTGCAACGCCGCGCCCAGTGGTGACACCATTCCGGTGCTGATTGCGCTCGGTGCTGTCGCCAAGATCATGGGTCCGAAGGGCACCCGCGAGGTGGCCGCGGAAGATATATGCGTGGCGCCCGGCAAGACCTCCCTGGCGGATGACGAACTGCTGGTAAGCGTATTCATTCCGGCCCCCACAGCCAACAGCGGTGCCTTTTACCTGCGCTTCATCCCCCGCAACGAGATGGACATCGCGATCGCCGGCACAGGCGTGAGCGTCGTGCTTGATGCAGGCAAGAAGAACTTCGTGTCGGCCCGCATTTCGCTTGCGTCCGTCGGTCCGACACCGATCTTTGCCCGCGAGGCCGGCGCGCTGCTGGCCGGCAAGCCGGTCAGCGAAGACAGCATTCAACTCGCTGCCGACGCGGCGCAGGCCGTTGCCAAACCGATAACCGACATGCGCGGCACAGTCGAGCAGCGCAAACATCTGGTCAAGGTGCTCACCACCCGCGCACTGCGCGCGGCGGTCGAGCGCGCGAAGGGAGCTTGAGAAGCCATGGCGAAAAGAATCCACGTAGAAACAACCCTCAACGGCGACGCCCGGGAGTTCCTGGTTGAGCCGCGGCAGAGTCTGCTTGAGACACTGCGCGACGTGCTGCAACTGACCGGCACCAAGGAAGGCTGTAACGACGGCAACTGCGGCGCTTGCAGCGTTCTGATGGACGGTGTGCTGGTGAATTCCTGCTGCGTGCTGGGCGTCGAGGCTCAGGGCCGCACCGTCGAAACCATCGAAGGCATGGGCACCACCGATAATTTGCACCCATTGCAGCAGGCGTTTATCGAAGAGACCGGCATGCAGTGCGGCATCTGCACACCGGGCTTCCTGATCGCGTCCAAGGCGCTGCTGCAGAAAACCCCAAATCCAACCGAGGACGAGGTTCGCCTGTGGTTGGCCGGCAACCTGTGTCGCTGCACCGGCTACGACAAGCTGGTACGGGCGGTCCTTAAAGCTAGCAAGGCAATGGAGGCTGCGTGATGAATATGGAACCCGAATACAAACCCCGTAAATGGCGCGTGCTGGGCACCACACCGGCCCGTCGCGACGGTATCGACAAGGTAACCGGCCAGGCCAAGTTCGGCGATGACGTACACCTGCCAGACATGCTGCATGGCAAGGTCGTGCGCAGCCCGCATCCGCATGCCCGTATCAAGAGCATCGACATCAGCAAGGCGATGGCGGTGCCGGGCGTCAAGGCGGTCATCACCGGCGCCGATTTTCCGCCGCTGAACCAGGCCGTCGTTGCGGCCGGCGAGGGCGGCAGCGTCAGCATGCAGGACATTGCCGACAACTGCATTGCCAAGCACACCGTGTTCTATGACGGACACGCCGTGGCCGCGGTGGCTGCGGACAATCCTCACGTGGCCGAAGAAGCCGCTGCCCTGGTTGAGGTCGAGTACGAAATCCTGCCGTTCCTGCAGGACGTGCGGGAAGCTGTCAAGGACGGCGCCGTGGTGCTGCATGAGGACTTTGTGCCAGGCGCGTTCCTGTTCCCGACCCAGAAGGCCTTGCCCAACGCCGGGCGCCTGCAGCTGGCCGTCGGTGACGTCGAGCAGGGCTTCAAGGATGCCGACATCGTGGTCGAGCGGGAATACACCACCGCTACTGTGCATCAGGGCTATATCGAGTCGCACATCACCACCTGCCGCTGGGACAGCGAGGATCACCTGACAGTGTGGACGACCACCCAGGGTGCGTTCGCCATTCGCGATTTTCTGGCCTCGATCCTGAACATGCAGTTGTCGAATATCCGCGTCATCCCAATGGAAATCGGCGGCGGCTTCGGCGGCAAGGACGTGGTCTATCTGGATCCGCTTGCGGCGCTGCTGGCCAAGAAAACCGGCCGGCCCGTGAAAATGGCCATGAGCCGAGCGGAGGTGCTCAAGGCCACCGGACCAA
This sequence comes from uncultured Gammaproteobacteria bacterium, assembly GCA_964653545.1. Taxonomy (GTDB): domain Bacteria; phylum Pseudomonadota; class Gammaproteobacteria; order Immundisolibacterales; family Immundisolibacteraceae; genus Immundisolibacter. The sequence continues at coordinate 3,902 of CAZZHF010000161.1, forward strand.
GCTCCGGCACATATTGCCGGGTGAAGATCGGCTGCAAAAAGGACGGCACGCTGATGGCCGCCGATCTATACCTGCTGTTCGAGGCCGGCGCCTATCCCGGCGGTCCGATAGCGCCCGGCGCTTTGTGCGCCCTGACGCGCTACCAGATCCCGAACGTGGTCATCGACGGCTATGACGTGATGGTGAACAAGCCCAAGATCAAACCGTATCGCGCGCCCGGCGCCACACAGTCGAACTTCGTCGTCGAGACGGTGATCGACGAACTGGCCGAGAAGTGCGGCATGGACCCGATTGACTTTCGCCTCAAGAACGCCACGGTTGCGGGCGACGTGCTGATCGTTGGCATGCCGGTACCGCCTATCGGTACGGTCGAGATGCTGCAAGCGGTCAAGAAACACCCACACTACTCAGCGCCGCTGGGCGGACCCAACCGCGGGCGCGGCGTGTCGTACGCGTTCTGGTTCGGCGCCGGCCTGACCTCCAGCTGCGAACTGCATATCAATGCCGATGGCACGGTGAACCTGGCGACCGGTTCGGCGGACCTGTCCGGCACCCGCATGACCCTTGCCATGCAGGCCGCCGAAGCGCTGGGTGTACCGCTTGGCGACATCAGCTCCAGCGTGTCCGATACCGACTCCATCGGCTACACCTTTCAGTCGGTCGGCAGCCGTACCACGTTTGCCACCGGCTACGCCATCATCAAGGCTGCCGAGATCATCCTGGACAGGATGAAGCAGCGTGTCGCGATGATCTGGGAAACCGACGTGGCCAACGTCGACTGCACGGCAGAAGTGGCCGGCATCGCCGATTTCGTTGACCGCAACGATCCACACCGGCGTATGCATTTCAAGGAAGTGGCCGCTCGCATGGACGAGACCGGTGGACCGATTTCGGCTGATTTCACGGCTAACCCACACGGTGTCGGCTTCCAGATTGCCGCGAACATTTGCGATGTGGAAGTGGATCCGGAAACCGGCAAGGTGCAGATTTTGCGCTTCACCGCATTCCAGGACGTGGGCAAAGCGGTCCACCCAGACTACGTCGCCGGTCAGATGCAGGGCGGGGTAGTGCAAGGTCTCGGCTGGGCGCTCAACGAAGAGTACTGGTACAACAAGGAAGGCCGTCTGGCCAACGCCAGTCTGCTCGACTACCGCATGCCGACCTCCCTGGACCTGCCGATGATCGATACGGTGATCCTGGAGACCCCCAATCCGGGCCATCCATTCGGTATCCGCGGTGCCGGCGAGGTACCGATCGTGCCGCCGCCGGCAGCCGTGGCTAACGCCATTAAGAACGCCGTCGGTGTACGTATGAACCAGTTGCCGATGTCGCCCGGCGCAGTGCTGGAGGCCATCTGGGCCAAGGAAGGCAAGCCTGCGTCCGTGAAAGTAGCCTGAGGTCTGATGGCAAACGTCTGGATCCCCGCCACCATGCAACACCTGACCGGTGGCGAGGCGGTGGTCCAGGCGTCCGGGCAAACGGTTCGGGAGCTCTTGGTGCGACTCGAACAACGCTATCCTGGCCTGCAAGCGGCTATCGTGCAGGATGATGGCCGCTTGCGACCGGGCGTGGCCGTCGCGGTCGACGGCTACGTCACGAGCCTTGGTTTGTACCAGCGGCTGACTGACGGCAGCGATGTTCAGTTTGTGCCTGCCATCGGTGGTGGCTGAGCCGCTCGTCACCCCAGGTCCGCGCCAGGCCGTCGTGTCCGGCTCCAAAGCCAGCGCTCCGGCCTGGCGATTACCTGCCCTGCGTTCAGGCCTGCTGGCCTGCGGCTTATCGCTTGTGGCATGTAGCCACGCGCCGCTGCAACCTGTGCCTGCACTACCAGAACCCGCGGCGCAGGATAATCGCCTGGTAGCCGAAATAGCTGCGTCCCTGGCTGGTACACCCTATCGCTACGGAAGCGACAGGCCAAGCACAGGTTTCGACTGTAGCGGACTGGTGCGTTACTGCTATCAGTTGCTGGGGATCGAGTTACCGCGCAGCGTCAACGAGCAGTTGCATATGACCGAACCGGTGGCGCTCGACGCGCTTGAGATCGGCGACCTGGTTTTTTTCCGACTGGGCAACAAAGTCAGCCACGTCGGCGTCTATTACGGCGCCAACGAGTTTGTGCATGCGCCATCCACGGGGAAAGCGGTCATGCGCAGCCGGCTCGACGAGCCCTACTGGCGATCGCGACTGGTTTCGGCGGGGCGGCCCCGGGCGGCGATTTATTCCAGCGGCGCCACCAGCCCGTCCAACAGCTCAGGCGTCTTGACCAGCGACGGGAAATCAGCCGCCGGGACCGGCGCGCTCAGCAAGAATCCCTGGCAGTAGTCACAGCCCCGCTCGCGCAGGAAGGCCAGTTGCGTGGCGTTCTCCACGCCCTCGGCTACAACAGACAGATTGAAAGTGCGGCCGATCGAGATCAGTGCCTCGGTCAGTTGCGCGCTGAGCACATCGTCCGGCAGGCCCGCCACCAGGCTGCGGTCCAGTTTAAGACTGCGGATCGGCAGGCTGCTTAGATTGCGCAATGACAGCAGGCCCTGGCTGACGTCGTCCACCGCGATGTACATATCGGTCGCGGCGGTAATGTCGCCGAGCGCACGTCCGAGCTCCTGCGCCATCACGCGCTCGCTGATTTCAAGCCGCACCGATTTGCTGGTAAGGCCGTGACTGTGCAGGATGCGCCTGAAACGACCAGCGAAATCCGCGCGTCGCAACTGCGTCGCCGACAGGTTGGCACAGACAAAAAAGTCCTCTCCGAGCACCCAGCGCCACTGCGCCAGCTGGCGGCAGATCTGATCGAACACCCAGTCACCGATGCCAACGATCAGGCCGGTGGTTTCCGCGACGTCCAGGAATTCCAGTGGATGCAAGGTGCCAACCCCCGGCCGGCTCCAGCGCAGAAGCGCCTCTGCCCC
>CAZZHF010000162.1:0-6800 GCA_964653545.1 uncultured Gammaproteobacteria bacterium
GATCAGCTCGCTCAGCCCGAACGGATCGAAATTCCTGTAACCGGCGTCCATCGCCTGCTGGAACAGGCCCAGCAGCGCCTCGCCCAGGGGCAGCGTAATGCCGGCATCCTGCTGCGCCAGCTCCTGCACGGCCTTCAGGTCCTTGTAGAAGATGCCGAGTCCCGTCGGGCCTTCACCCAAGGGCCGCGCGGCGAGCCGGGGCTTGTAAAAATCGATCACGTGCCTCGGCGACACGCAGGCGCCCAGGACGTCCATAAGTTTTACGCCGTCGATGCCGCAGCGCTCGCCCAGCACCACCGCTTCGCTCAGACCCACCAGGGTCCCCATGAAGGCGAGCTGGTGACACAGCTTGGCGGTCTGGCCGCTGCCGACCGGTCCCAGGTGAAAAATGTTGCCGCCGAAGGTCTCCAGCAGCGGCTTCACGATGTCCCAGGCGGCCTGCTCGGCACCGACCATGACCGCCAGGGTGCCGGCCTGCGCCCACGGCGTGGAGCCGCTCAGCGGCGCGTCCACGTAATCCATGCCGACGGCGCGTGCCTCGGCAGCGAAGGCGCGGCAGCGCGGCGGGGCGGTGGTGCCCAGATCGACCACCACTGCCCCGGGCGCGGCGCACTCCAGGATGCCACCCGGCTGGCGCAGCACCTCGCCCAGCACGTCCTGGTTCGAGACCGCCACAAACACCACCTGAGCCCCAGCGGCCGCCTCGCCAACCGAGGCTGCCGTGTCCGCGCCGGCTGCCTGTGCCTTGGCCAGCGCCTCGGCGGATGGGTCATAGGCTGTGATCGAGTGCCCGGCGGCCACCAAGTGCCCGACGATCGGCGCGCCCATGGTACCGACGCCGACGAATCCAAGCTGCATGGCGCTCTCCGCGGTCAGGTTCGGTTAACTGGCGACGACGTAGTCGCGGATGCTGTAGTCGGCGGGGACGCGCTGCTGCACTTTGAGTTCCTGTTCCACCCGCTGCAAAAATGCCGGGTCGAGACTCGGCTCGCGCAACCAGTGCGGGCCATCGCGGTGCATGGCCCGCTCGATGTCGTCCTCGCTGACGAAGGGCAGCTGCGCGGCGAACGGTCGCAGCGCCGCCGGGTGTTCCACGCCATAGGCCGCAGCGGCGAAATAGGCCTGCACCATGCGCCGCACGAGTTCGGGCTGTTCGTCGATCCAGCGGCGACGAGCGTACAGCAGGATGCCGTAATTGGCCGGCCGCAACAGATCCGCGTAGTCGGCCAGAACCCGCCAGCCGTACCGGCGCTCGACCAGACTCACGTAGGGCTCGTACAGGATGCCGATGCGAAAGGCGCCGCGCTGCACGCCGTCCGCAAAGGCCTGACCGTAGTTGTCGAAGGCGCTTTCGCGCATCAGCTCGACCACGTCGAAGTCGTCTATGGTGAGCCCTTCCTGACGGGCGTGCCATTCCAGCAGGCTGCCCGGGCAGGTCATGCGTTTGTTGATGACCACCTTCTCGCCGCGGCAATCAGCCAGGCGGTTCACATCCGGTGCAGCCACCAGATAGAACGGCGCAAAATCGCAAAATCCCACGCTGACCACGGCGTACTCGCGCGAACCGACCGCGGCCGGCAGGAACACCGGAGTACCGATCTGGCCCATGTCGTAGGCACCCGCACGGATACGCGCCCCATACTCCTCGCCGGTGAGGTGACTGGACAGAGTCAGGTCCAATCCGCGCTCGGCAAAACGGCCGGTCTTTTGCCACAACTCGATCGGGAAGTTGAACAGGCCCACCGGCGGCGTGCCCCAGTTAACGGTGTCCATTGCATACCCCCGCGCGGTCAGATGGCCGCGATCAGACGTGATAGAAGTCCAGCACCTGCGGAATCAGGTCGTTGATCACAATAACCTTCTTGCGGGCGATCCGCAGGCTGCCGTCATCTTGCGGGCGCAGCGTGTACTCGTACTGGCCGGCGAAAAAGTGCGTTTGCTTGTGCTTGAAGTAGGTCACGTTCCAACTGGCATGGACCAGAAAATCACCGTCGGCCTGCTCGCTGGCCTGCACGTTGCCGATCAGATGGCTGGTGCGCGGCAGCGGTACCGAGGCCGACGACATACCGGTACGCAGTCGAAACACGCGGTCTTCAAGACCACTGCGGTCGGCGTAATAGATGAGCGAGATTTCATTCTGAGGATCGTCGATGTAGCTCAGTTCGCTATCCCAGGCCGGCACCCAGAACTCGGCGCTGGGCAGATACAGGGCAAGCCAGTCATCCCATTGCTTCAGATCTATGAGGCGAGCCTCGGTATAAAGCAGGTCTGCGCAACGCGCGACATCGTCCATGGTCAGTCCTTAAAGAGTAATCGGCGAATAGCGCTTGATCTGGGAGGGCACTCCGCGGCCAAGCCTACTGCTGCATCAAGTCCAGCCAACGGCGGTGTTGAGCCAGGAAGATACCTTCGTCCTCCACCTTGCCGCCACAGTATTCGGGGTTCACGCCCAGCGCCGCGGCGCGGGCATCGGCGCCCTTGGTCAGGAACTTCACCCCACGCGACAGGTCACTCCAGCGGGCGAGGCGCCCCTGATAGGCGTGATGCGCATAAGCGAACTCGGACAGATCGTCCGGTGTGGCCATCCCAGAGGCGTTAAAAAAGTCCTCGTACTGGCGGATGCGGTGCGAGCGATTGGCCTGCGCCTCGCCCTTGGGGGCGATCGCAAAAATGGTGACCTCGGTCTTGTCCACGGCAATCGGCCGGAACACCCGTATCTGCGAGGACATCTGGTCCATCAGGAACACATTGGGGTAGATCAGGGTATTGCGCAGCTTGCCGATCATCCATTCCGCCCGCACCTTGCCAAACTGGCGGGTCCACTCGTCGTACATGTGGAAATTAGGACGCCGGTCACCGCGATTCGGCCAGTCGCCCCACAGCACCACATGACCATTGCCGAAGTCGAAAAACCCGGCGTCAAGGTTCCCCAGCTGCGACACGTCCATGGATTTGGTCGGGTTAGCCGCAGCACGGATTCGCTCGCGGTTCTGCATAGTGAGGGCAAAGTTCACGTGCAAACCATGCACGTGGTAGCCATCCACCCCGTTTTCGGCCTGCAGCTTCCAGTTGCCGTCATAGGTGTAGGTCGAGATGCCGCGCAGGACCTCGAGCCCGTCGTCGCCGCCCTGGTCGGCCATCAGGTCGAGCATGACCCGCGCATCGCGCAGGTGTTCCGTGAGTGTCGGCACCTCATTGCTCAGGGAGGCGAACACAAATCCGCGATAGGACTCCACCCGCGGCACCGAGGTCAGGTTGTAGTTTTCCTTGCTGAACTGATCCGGGTAACCCCCACCCTTCTCACGCGTGATCGACTGCACCTTGCCGTCGGTATCGAAACACCAGCCGTGGAAAAAACACGTCATGTCGGTGCGATTGCCGCGTTCCTCATGGACCAGCAGCGACCCACGATGGGCACACGCGTTGATGAAGATATTCACCTGACCGGACACGCCGCGGATGACGATCACCGGCTGACGGCCCAGGTACGTGGTCAGGAAATCGCCGGGGTTCGGCAGCTGGCTTTCGTGGCAGACATAAAGCCACGTACGCTCCCAGATCTGTTCCATCTCCAGCTCGAAAAGAACCGGATCGGTAAAGATAGACCGGTCAACGCGGATCACGCCCTCGCTCGGGCGCTCATCAAGATAGGCGTCAAGATTAATGGGTTCGAACGGCTTCATGGGGGCCTCCGGCTCGGCGTGGCGTCGGCGTGGGTAGGCAGGCGCGCCCGGCTTTTCGGCGTTGCCGGGCATGCCCCTAAAATAGAATAAGCGGCGATCTTAACGATAGCTCAGTATCCGCGCAATTTGACCAGCGGACGAGGTAGCCGGACCGCCCGCAAGCGACTGCTACAATCCGGACGGCGAGGCGCCACCACCGAGCGCCGTGATAGCAGGGACTGCGGGAGAAGCGCATGGGCTGGTTGGATAACACGGTTGCGATCGTTACGGGTGGGGGCTCTGGTCTGGGCCGGGCGCTGGTGCAGCGGTTCATCGCCGAAGGCGCGTCGGTGGGCGTGCTGGAACGCGATCCGGCAAAGGCCGCACAGCTCACGCAGGATTTTGGCGAACGCGTGCTGGCGGTTACCGGTAACGTCACCACCTATGCCGACAACGCCCGCGTAGTTCAGGACACGGTGGCGCGCTTTGGGCACCTGGACACCTTCATCGGCAACGCCGGGGTGTTCGATTACTTCCAGACCCTGCCGCAGATCGATGCCGACAAGATTTCGGCCGCCTTCGATGAGCTGTTCGCGGTCAACGTGAAAGGTTACCTGTTGGGCGCCAAGGCGGCCCTGCCAGAGCTGCTCAAGACCCGCGGCAGCATTATCTACACCATATCCAATGCCGGCTTCTATCCGGCTGGCGGCGGGCCGATTTATACCGCTTCCAAGCACGCTGTGGTTGGTCTTGTGCGCGAGCTGGCCTATGAACTGGCGCCCAAGGTCCGCGTCAACGGTGTCGCGCCGGGCGGCATGAAAACCGAACTTGGCGGGCTTGCCGCGACCGGCACTGCCGACGTCAAGCTGAGCCAGATGGAAGGTCTGGAAGACATGATGCGCGCCTTCAGTCCGCTGCAAATTGCTGCCGTGCCAGAGGATTATTGCGGGCCCTACGTGTTGCTCGCCTCGCGCGCCAATTCATCGCCGATGACCGGTGTGGTCATCAATACCGACGGGGGCTTGGGCGCACGCGGTTTCACCAAAATGGCCGGCGGCGAGGAGCTGTAGAAAATCGGGCGCCTGCCCCCCCGAACCAAGGCGTATACAATCGTCCGGCAAGGTCAGGCCCGCAATCCGGAGAGTGCCGCTATGAACGCCCCTACTGTATTCGGCTCGCCAGTTCGCTGGCCGGCCAAGGTCAACGAGATTCCGAAAGAGATCTTCGACCGGGAAGACATTTTCCGGATGGAGCTGGAACGCATCTTTTATGGCCCCGAATGGCACCCGGTGGCGCACAGCGGCGAAGTCCCTAACGTTGGCGACTACAAAACCTTTCACCTTGGCGAGCGCCCGCTGCTGATCGTGCATGGCCAGGACGGACAGGTACGGGTCTTCTACAACGCCTGTGCGCACCGCGGCACGCTACTCGAAACCAACAACCGCGGCAACAAATCCGAGTTCGAGTGCCCCTATCACCGCTGGTTGTTCGACAATACCGGGGTACTGCGTGGCTGCCCGGGCAAGGAAGATTTCTCGCCCAGCTTCACCATGGAAAGCTCGGGCCTGACGCAGGTGCGCAGCGCCGAGGTCGGCGGCCTGATCTTCGCCACCGTTCACGACGACACGCCGGACATCGACAGCTGGCTTGGCCGTACACGTGAGCCGCTGATGAAACTGCTGGGTGGGGACGGTCGCTTGCGTCTGCTCGGGTATCAGAAGGTCAGCTACGACTGCAACTGGAAGGCCTACGTCGACAACGACGGCTACCATGCGCCACTGCTTCACCTGGCCTTCAAGATGCTGAACTGGCAGGGCGGCCAGGGCGCGCAGTACGCCACCCAGAACGGGCATATCGCCTTCGAGTCGGAACTGAAGGTGCCATCCAACCCTGACTTCCTGAAAGACCCGTCGCTGGTCACCTTCAAGGGCTCGCATACCTCCAAGGGTTCGGTGATCGTCAGCCTGAACCCGCTCACGGTGATGACCAAGCACCTGGACATGATCAACGTGCGTTTCGCAATCGCCCGCTCGCTGCTCAAGACCGAGGTGCACTACGCGTACTTCTCGCACGCCGACGACGACGCGGACATGGTGCGTCACCGCCTGCGCCAGTCGTCTAATATGCTCGGCCCCTGCGGCATGGTATCGATGGAGGATGCGTCCATTTTCCTGCGCGTGCAGCAGGGAAACCGCACGCCAGGTAACGCGGTGTTCCAGAAAGGCGTCAAGCAGGAACACGGAATGTGGTTCGATTTCAAACAGAACGACGAGGCCGGCAACCTGCCCAAGTGGGACTATTACCGGCGCGTCATGGGCTTTGTACGCGAGGAGAGCTGATAACCATGACCCAGGACGTATTGCAGCAAATCGACGCGCTGCAGATCGATTACATCGCCGCGCTTGACGGCAAGAACATGTCCGGCTGGCTGGACACCTTTGCCGGTGACGGTTCGTATATCTGCATCGCTGCCGAGAACGAGGACGCCGGCCTGCCGCTGGCGCTGATGATGGACGACTGTCACGAGCGTCTCGAAGACCGGGTCACCTATGTGACCAAGGTCTGGGCGGGCACCTTCGAAGACTACCAGACGCGCCATTTCGTGCAACGCATAGGCTGCACGGCCAAGGGTGCCGACCTTTACGAGACCATCAGCAACTTCACCGTCTTCTATACCGACTCGCAAGGCAACACCGGCATCCTGGTGTCGGGTCGTTACGTGGACGAAATCAAGCTCAACGGCAGCGGCGCCAAATTCAAATCCCGGCGCGCCGTGATGGACACCAACGTCGCGCCTCGCTATATCGTTTACCCCATCTGAAGCGGCACCCGCGGCCAGCCCCGGCCTCGGTTGCCCTGGTGGTAGCCGCGGCCAGGACTTTTCCAGCCCATCGACCGGCGCTATGGTGGGCGCCATGAGCGGACGCATACCGGAAGACTTCATCGACGCGGTCCTGGCGCGCACCGACATCGTCGAGGTGGTCGGAGGCCGCGTGCCGCTCAAGCGCGGCGGGCGCGAGCTGATCGGCCGCTGCCCGTTTCACGAAGAAAAAACGCCGTCCTTCACAGTCAGCCCGCAAAAACAGTTCTATCACTGCTTCGGATGCGGCGCCCATGGCTCGGCGATCGGCTTTCTGA
>CAZZHF010000163.1:0-6166 GCA_964653545.1 uncultured Gammaproteobacteria bacterium
TCGCCGCCGACAGCTGATAGAACGCCAGCTTGATCAGCAGCGTGACCAGGATGATGGCCCAGCCCCAGTTGCCGATGGCGCCGTGGATGGCGCTCAGCAGCCAGAACACGGGCTGGGCGATGACGGTGAGCTTGCCGTAGTCGACGGTGAGGGCGAGACCGTCGGCCACGCCTTCGAGGCTGTCCTGTGCCTTGGGGCCGGCGTACAGGCGCGTCTGCCAGGTCGCCGACTGGCCCGGCGCCACGGCCAGCGGGCCCGCGATGCAGCCGGCGAGGAAGCGATCCTCGGCCAGCGCCTTGGTGTAGCAGTTGTGCGGCTGGCCCTTGGTGAGCAGGAACGCGGTCACGAAGTAGTGCTCGCTCAGGCCCACCCAACCGTCGCTGAGCGAGGTGGCCAACGGCGCCTTCACCATGTCGTCGTAGCTGAGCTTGCGGTACTTGTCGGCGGCGCTGTAGTACACGGCGCCCTGGAACGACGCCGGCATGAAGAGGCTGCCCTGGGCATCCGCGCCTTTCTTTCGCATCAGCTGCGCGTAGGGCTGCGCCTGCCACGGCGCGGCGCCGCCGTTTCGCACCTCGTACCGCAGGCCGATGTCGTAGTGGCCGCGGCGGAAGGTGTAGACCTTGCGCACCTCCACACCGGTGGCGGCGTGCGTCCAGGCGAGCGGCACTTCCAGCGTGTCGCTGCCGGGCGCGAGCCGGTAGTCGCCCGATGCCACACTGAACAGGGCCTGATGGTCGGGCGCCTTGCCCGGCTCGGCGCCCAGCAATCCGCTCTGGGATTCGTAAAAACGCGGCGGCGCAGCATCGAGGATGCGGTAGGCGGCGGCGCCGCGATCGGCCGAGGCGCGGTAGTCGGTCAGTTCAAGCCGCGCAATGTCGCCGCCGACGGTGTTGATCTCGACGCTCATCACATCGGTGCCGACCGTGACCGGCGTGCCCGTCGGCTGCGCCGCCGGGGGTGAGGCCTGGGGCGCGCTGACGGACGGAGCGGCGGGAGCGGGCGCGGCGGGGCTCGCCGTCGGCGTCGGCAAGGTGCCTTGCGCCAGGCTGGGCGGCGGCACCGGCTGCGGCCGCTGTGCCTGCCAGGCCTGGTAGATGAAAAACGTGATGACCAGCAGCAGGGACACCAGCACGAGCCGGACGGTTTCCATGATGATTCCGGTGGATTCAGCGGGAGGCGGGTCGATTGGGCCAGTGCTCGGGCACCGGATCCGCGCCGCCGGGATGCCAGGGATGGCAGCGCAGCACCCGCCGCGCCGCCAGCCAACCGCCGCGCCAGGCTCCGAACCGGCGCACCGCGAGCACGGCGTAGGTGGAGCAACTGGGGTGAAACCGGCAGCGGCGCCCGAGGAACGGGCTGAGCGCGATTCTATAGGCGTGCAGCAGGCCGAGCAGCAGCCGGCTCATGACCGGGAGACCGTATCGAGCAGGTCGAACGCGGCGTCGACATCTGCGCGCGCCAGCACCGCTCCCTGGAGCCGAAGCACCACATCACTGGCGGGCAAACGGTGTTGGCGCAGGCGAAACGCGTCTCGGGCCCAGCGTCGTACGCGGTTGCGATCGACCGCCCGTCGCAGGGCGCGCTTTGAAATGACCAGCCCCAGCCGGGCCTGGCCGGCGGTGTTCGGCAGCGTGATCAGTTCAATGGCGCCTTGGCGTCGGCGACGGCCGCGCCGGAACACGAGCTGGAATTGTTGCGGTGTCAGCAGGCGCTGCTGACGGGTGAACCGATACGCCGCAGCGGTCGGTTGCGCTGCGTCGTCGGCCAGGATCAGACGCAGCTGATGCGGTGACGACCCTTGGCGCGACGCGCGTTCAGGACCTTGCGGCCACCGACGGTCTGCATGCGGGCGCGAAAGCCGTGCGTGCGGGCACGACGCAGATTGCTGGGTTGATAGGTGCGTTTCATTGGCGCGTTGTCCGAGAGGAGCCGGCGAAAAAGGGGCGAAAGCTTACCGGCCTTGCATTGGCCGGGTCAACGGTGGTGCCCGGCCAGGCGCCCGCTCGACCACCGGCCGGCAAGGGTACACTTGGTCGCCGCCCGGGCCCCGGGCCGGTACTTCGCAGAGGACTCCTTGAAGAACCCCTGGCAGGGCTGCCTCGCCCAGCTCGAAGCCGAGCTGTCGCCGCAGCTTTTCAACACCTGGATTCGCCCCTTGCAGGCGCACCTGGCCGGCAACACGCTGCGCCTGCTCGCGCCCAATCAGTTCGTGCTGGAACAGGTCGGCGGCCGGTTTCAGGATCGCATCCGCGAGCTGTTGGCCGAGCGGGGACTGAAGCTCGCCCTGGAGATTGGCAGCAGCGCAAGCGACGGCGTTGCCGCGACACCGGCCGTTAACGGCGCGGTGGCGACGCCGGCAGCAAAGAGCCGGCGGCGACCCACCCCGGCCGTCGATCCCTCGCTGCGATTCGATGCCTTCATCGAAGGCAAGTCGAACCGCCTGGCCAGGGCCTCGTCGTTGCTGGTCAGCGAGAACGGCGGCGGGCTCTACAACCCGCTGCTGCTGTACGGCGGGGTCGGTCTCGGCAAGACGCACCTGCTGCACGCGGTCGGCAACGCGCTGCTTGAGCAGCGACCAGACGCCCGGGTGGTGTACGTATCCGGTGAGCGATTCGTGACGGACATGGTCACCGCGCTGCAGCAGAACCGCTTCGATGCGTTCAGGACGCACTACCGAAACCTTGACCTGTTGCTGGTCGACGATATTCAGTTCCTGGCTGGCAAGGAGCGCTCCCAGGAAGAATTCTTCCACGTTTTCAACGCCATGCTGGAGAGCAAGAGCCAGCTCGTGATGAGTTGCGACCGCTACCCGCGCGACATCAAGGGCCTGGAGGACCGGCTCAAGTCACGCTTCGGCTGGGGCCTGTCGGTCGCGGTTGAGCCACCGGACATGGAAACGCGGGTGGCCATCCTGCTCGCCAAGGCCGAGCTGGCTCGCCGGGTGGTTCCCCAGGATGTGGCGTTCTTCATCGCCAAACGCGTGCACTCCAACGTGCGCGAACTCGAAGGGGCGCTGCGGACGGTGATCGCCTTTGCCACGCTCACGCATGCGCCGATCACGCTGGAGCTGACGCGCGAGGCGCTGAAGGACATCGTCAAGGCGCAGGACCGGCAGATCACGCTCGACGCCATACTGAAGGCAGTCGCCGAGTATTACCGGCTGCGTGGCGCCGATCTGACCTCGCGCAGCCGCAAGCGCAGCCTGGTGCGTCCACGCCAGGTGGGGATGGCACTTGCCAAGGAGCTGACCTCGTGTAGCCTGCCGGAAATCGGCGCGGCCTTCGGCGGGCGGGACCACACGACCGTGCTGTACGCCTGTGAACGGGTTGTCGCGCTGCGCCGGGACGAGGAATCGATCGCCGCCGACTACGGCAACCTGCGCCGCATCCTGATGGGCTGATAAAGCTGTGGATAAGCGGTCGATGACGGACGGAAAGCTGCCGATAGTTCGCGGAGGCGGTTCAAGCATGCTCGGGTTGCGAGTTTTTTTCCGTCCAGATTTTTCATTCAACCCATTGATTCAATTTGTTGATTTGTAGATATCCAGTTTTGCACAGCGCATAACATAATCTAATAGTTCTTTTCCAACAGACAGAATCTGAGAGTCACGAGGTCGACGATGAAGATCAGCATGGAACGCAACCAGCTACTGACGCCGTTGCAGGTGGCGCATGCGGTCGTTGAACGTCGCCAAACCCTGCCGATCCTGGCCAACGTGCTGATCACGGCAACCGAGCACGGCTTTCGCCTGTCGGCCACCGATCTTGAAGTCGAACTGTCGGTGCCCGGGTCCTTCGAGGCATGCAGCGGACCCGGCTCAACCACCTTGCCTGCCCGCAAGCTGCTCGATCTATGCCGGGCCCTGCCGGACGGAACTCGCCTGACCATTGAGACCGCCGGGGATCGGGCAACGGTCCGTGCGGGGCGATCCCGCTTCAGCTTGAGCACGCTGCCGGCGGGCGAGTTCCCGGCAATCGACCTCAACGGCGACGCGCTTGACCTTGAGTTACCACAGAGCGAGCTGCGTCGCGCCATCGAAAGCACACACTTCGCGATGGCTCAGCAGGACGTGCGCTATTACCTGAACGGCATGCTGCTGGAGATTCAGGATGGCCGGGCGCGCCTGGTAGCAACCGATGGCCATCGCATGGCGGTCACGGAATTGCCGGTTTCTACTCCCGCCGAGATGAACCGGCGCATCATCGTGCCGCGCAAGACGGTGATCGAGGCCTTGCGCCTGCTGGCCGACGACAGCACGCCGGCACGGCTCGGCGTGGGCAGTGATCACCTCACCCTGTCGGCGGCGGATGTGGTGTTCAAGTCGAAAGTCATCGACGGCAGCTTTCCGGATTACGAGCGCGTCATCCCGCGCAATCAGGACAAGGTGCTGGACGTGGATCGCCTCGCCCTGCGCGACGCGATGGGCCGGGTAGCCATCTTTGCCAACGAGAAATACCGCTCGGTGAGGGTGCAGTTGCAGTCTGGCCTGTTGCGCCTGTCGGCCAACAACACCGAGAACGAAGAGGCCGAGGATGAGCTGGAGGTCGACTACGCCGGTGCGGAACTCGAAATCGGCTTCAACGTGAGCTATCTCATTGACGTGCTGAACGCGCTGCGCAGCGAGTCAGTGCGTCTGCACCTGTCCGATGCCGGCAGCAGCTGCTTGATTACCGAGCCGACGGGCGGTGCAAGCCGCTACGTGATCATGCCCATGCGGCTGTAATCGCCACTGATGCGGTTGACGCGGCTCATCGTTCGCGATGTTCGCAATCTCGAAGCGATTGATTGGCGGCCAGCGGACGGCTTGAACGTCCTTGTCGGCCCCAACGGCAGCGGCAAGACCTCGCTGCTGGAAGCGATTCACCTGGCCGCGGTTGGACGCTCGTTTCGGACCCGCGACGCCAGTCAGGCCATTCGTCGCGGTTGCAGCGAACTTGCCATCAGCGCCTGGTTCAGGCACCCCGATGGCCGCAGCCAACATGTTCGGTTGCACCGCGGTGGTGGCGGCACGCGGATACGCAGCGATGAGCGCGAATTGCGAACGGCGTCCGAATTGGCGCGCAGCCTGCCGGTGCTCGCTCTGTCCCAGGATGGTGTGGCGCGATTCAGAAACAGCCGGGCCGAGCGACGGGCAGTGCTCGACTGGGGTTTGTTTCACGTGGAACCTGGCTTCCATGCCCACTGGTCGCGCTTTCACGCCGCCTTGCAGCAGCGAAACGCCGCCCTGCGGCGTCGGCAGTCTTCCAACCCCTGGCTCGGGCCACTAGTCGAAGCGGGGGAGGCGCTGACCGCCAGCCGCGCGGCCTACCTCGATCGCTTGCGCAGCAGGGTGAGCGACTTGTCCGACCGGCTGGAACTGGATTTCGAAGTCGCGATCTCGCTGCACAAAGGGTGGCGCGATACCGAGGACCTGAACTCGCTCTGGCAGGCCAGCGAGGACAGGGATCGCGGTCTTGGATACACTAGCGCGGGTCCGCATCGAGCCGATCTTATGCTGCGGGTGGACCAGAAACTGGGGTTGGAAAACCTGTCGTCAGGACAGGTGAAGTTGCTTTATTTGGTCCTTCGCCTGGCGCAGCTCGATGAGTTGTTGGGCATCGAGCCGACGAGTGAACCCATCATTTTTTTCGATGATTTGGCTGCCGAACTCGATGGCCGCCACCTCGACTCCGTGTTGCGCGTGTTCGGAGATCACCAGTTGCAGCGCTTCGTGACCTCACCGTCCGGCGCCCGCGAATTGGTGGCCGATCGCGCGACCGTGTTCCACGTGGAACACGGCGCAGTGACCGCGGCAGCCACCCGAGATGTCCATGACTGACGAAAACGTGTACGACTCCTCCAGTATCAAGGTTCTGAAGGGCCTGGATGCCGTCCGAAAGCGTCCTGGCATGTACATCGGCGATACCGATGACGGCAGTGGCCTGCACCACCTCGTGTTCGAGGTGGTTGATAACGCCATCGATGAGGCGCTGGCCGGCTATTGCCATAATGTCAAGGTCACGATCCATGCCGACGGCGGCGTGAGTGTCGATGACGATGGACGGGGTATTCCGGTCGACATCCACGCCGAGGAGGGTTGCTCGGCGGCGGAGGTCATCATGACCACCTTGCATGCCGGCGGAAAATTCGACGACAACTCGTACAAGATTTCGGGTGGCCTGCA
>CAZZHF010000163.1:6176-6562 GCA_964653545.1 uncultured Gammaproteobacteria bacterium
CCTGAGGCTCACCATCCGGCGCGACGGAAAACTTCATGAGCAGATTTACCGCGATGGCGAGCCGCAGGCGCCGTTGGCGGTGGTTGGCGACGCGCCCAGCACCGGCACCAGCGTCTATTTCCGTCCGAGCGCGTTGGTGTTCAGCGACGTGGAGTTCCACTACGACGTACTGGCGAAACGCCTGCGCGAGCTGTCGTTCCTGAACTCGGGTGTGCGGATCGAGCTGCGCGACGAGCGTGATGACCGGCATGAACTGTTCGAGTATGTCGGCGGCATCAGCTCATTCGTAGAGCATCTGAACCGCAACAAGACGCCGCTGCACCCGACGGTGTTTCACTTCGCGGAGCAGCGCGGCGACATCGGGGTCGAAGTGGCCATGCAGTGGA
>CAZZHF010000163.1:6572-6792 GCA_964653545.1 uncultured Gammaproteobacteria bacterium
CCTACCAGGAGACCATGTTCTGCTTCACGAACAACATCCCGCAGCGCGATGGCGGCACGCATCTGGCCGGCTTTCGGGCGGGCCTCACGCGGACGCTGAACCAGTACATCGAGAAGGAGGGCCTCGCCAAGAAGGCCAAGATCGAGACGTCCGGCGAGGATATCCGCGAGGGGATGACCTGCGTGCTGTCGGTGAAGGTACCGGACCCGAAGTTCTCGTC
>CAZZHF010000164.1:0-2643 GCA_964653545.1 uncultured Gammaproteobacteria bacterium
CACCCTCCCAGCCGAAGAACAGCTGCAGGAAATTGTTGGCCATCACCAGCATCAGCATGGCAAACGTAAACAGGCTGATGTAGCTGAAAAATCGCCGGTAACCGGGATCGTCATGCATGTAACCGATGGTGTAGACGTGCACCATCAGCGACACGAAGGTCACCACCACCATCATGGTGGCGGTCAGCTCGTCGATCAGAAAGCCGATCGATACCGTCAGCGGGCCGCTTTGCAGCCAGGTGTAAAGATCGACATCGAGCACGTAATCGCCGCCAGCGGCCTTGGCTGCCAACAGCAGCCAGAAGGCGTAGCAGGAAAGCACAAACGACAACGCAATGCCGAGAATGGTGACGCTGTGCGCACCGACGCGGCCCACCATGCGCCCGCCCAAACCCGCGACGACAGCGCCAATCAGCGGCGCCAGCACCACGCCCAGACAGACCAAGGTCAGCTTCTCCATCGCTCAGCCCTTAAGTCGGTCAAGGTCCTGGACGTTGATCGACGCCCGGTTCCGGAATAGCACCACAATGATGGCAAGGCCGATCGCCGACTCCGCCGCCGCCACGGTCAGGACGAAAAATACAAAGATCTGGCCGGCGATGTCGTGCAGGAAATGCGAGAAAGCCACGAAATTCATATTCACCGCCAACAGCAGCAGCTCTACCGACATCAGCAGGATGATCATGTTCTTGCGGTTGACGAAGATGCCAAACATGCCCAGCGCAAACAGGATGGCGCCCAATATCAGGTAGTCGGTAAGCGTGACCATGGCTACTTGTCCGTGCCTGCGTCCGGATCGCCGCGTGGCAAATCCAGCAGCTGCACGCGGCCCTGCGGCGTAACGTGCACCTGCCCCTCCGGCGGCACGTACTTGTTGGCACGCGCGCCGCGGAAGGTCAGGCCTATGGCAGCCACGATACCGATCAGAAGAATGATCGCGGCGATTTCAAACGGGTAGGCGTACTCGGTGTACAGCACGGCGGCAATCGCCTCCACATTGCTGGGCACCGGACCCGCGACTGCCTCCGGCGCTCGGGCCAGGGCGGTGTCGAGTTGACCAGTGCCAAACACCAGCACCATCTCGAATACGATCAGCAGCGTCACCGCCAGCCCCAGTGGCAGGTGACTGCCAAAGCCCTCGCGCAGCTGTGCCCGGCCGATGTCCAGCATCATGACTACAAACAGCCACAGCACCATGACCGCTCCGACGTATACCAGGACCAGGGCGATGGCCAGAAATTCCGCTTCCAGGATCAGCCACAGCCCGGCGCACGAGAAAAACGCCAGCACCAGGAACAACACCGCGCTGACGGCGTTGCGCACGCTGACCACCATCCCGGCGGCAAACACCAGGATGGCCGCAAGTAAGTAGAAAACCAGTTTTTCAGCACCCATGACGGTTACAACCAGGGTTTGAAGGGGTCATCGGAATGCCGCGTCGGCTGCCCGGTCGGCGGCGATCTGCGCTTCCATACGATCGCCGATCGCCAGCAAGGTCTGCTTGTCGTAGACGCGCTCGCCCGGCGACTCCATATGGAAATGGTTGAAATTGGTCATGACGATGGAATCCACCGGGCAGGCTTCTTCACAAAAGCCGCAATAAACGCACTTGAACATGTCGATGTCATAGCGAACCGTACGGCGCGTGCCATCGTCCCGCGGCTCGGACTCAATGGTGATCGCCAGCGCCGGGCACACCGCCTCGCACAGCTTGCAGGCAATGCAGCGCTCCTCGCCATTCGGGTAGCGGCGCAGCGCATGCAAACCACGAAAACGCGGCGACACCGGGGTCTTCTCGTCCGGAAACTGCACCGTGATCTTGGGTTTGAAAAAATGCCGCAGGGTCACGCCAAGCCCGGCCAGCAATTCCAGCAGCAACAGGCTTTTCAGGTATTGGGCAATACGTGTCATGGCGTGGACCTCAATCGAACCACGGCGGCAGGCGGTACAGCACCGCGGTTGCCACCACCACCAGCCAGACGATGGTCAGCGGGATGAACACCTTCCAGCCCAGACGCATGATCTGGTCGTAGCGATAGCGTGGAAACGTGGCCCGAAACCACAAGAAACAGAACAGCAGGAACGCGACCTTGGCAATCAACCACAACGGCGCGGGCACCCAGGCAAAGGCTGGTTCCAGCAGCGGTATCCCTTCAAACGGCGACAGCCAGCCGCCCATGAACATGGTCGCCGCCAGCGTGGACACCAGAATCATGTTGGCGTATTCGGCCAGGAAAAATACCGCGAAACTCATGCCGGAATACTCGACATGAAACCCGGCGACGATCTCGGACTCTCCCTCGGCCACATCGAACGGGGCCCGGTTGGTCTCGGCCACCGCCGATACGAAATAGATCACCGCCACCGGTAACAGCGGCAGCCAGAACCAGGTCAGAAAGCTACCGCTTTGCGCCGTCACGATCTTCTGCAAGTTAAGACTGCCGGCCGCCAGCAACACCACGACCACGGCAAAGCCCATGGCAATTTCATAGGCCACGATCTGCGCCGCCGAGCGCATGGCGCCCAGGAATGCATAGCGCGAGTTGGAGGCCCACCCGGCCAGGATGACCCCGTACACGCCCATGGAGGTAATGGCCAGCACGTACAACAGGCCGACATCGATGTCGGCGATCGCCAATCCGG
>CAZZHF010000164.1:2653-6783 GCA_964653545.1 uncultured Gammaproteobacteria bacterium
CGGCACCACCGCCCAGGCGGCAAGCGCGGGCGCGAGCACCAGCACGGGCGCCAGATAAAACAGGAACGGATTGGCGCGCACCGGCACCAGTATTTCCTTGGTCAGGAGCTTGAGCGCGTCGGCGATTGGCTGTAACCAGCCCCGTGGCCCAACCCGGTTCGGGCCGATACGCAGCTGCATATAGCCGATCACCTTGCGTTCGGCAAAGGTCAGCCAGGCCACCGCCGCCAGCAGCACCAGCACCACCACGCCGATCTTGAGCAGATTCCACAGGACCAGGCGCAGCGCCTCGGGCAGCGATTGCCAGAACAGGACAAGCGATTCCACTAGATGCGCTCCAGGCCCAGCGGCCCGTAGGCCGGGCCGAAAGCCTGCGTCGCCTCCAGCGCCGCCGGAATGCGCACCGTGCCATCGGCCACGCGCTCATCGCGTGCGACGACCAGTTCGAGCACCACGCCACCCTGACTTGCCCGCACCCGGTCGCCCGCGGCAAGACCAAGGCGCGCGGCTTCGGCGTCATTGATATAGGCCGCCGCGGCCGGATTGTCGGCCCGCTGCTGCAAAGCGCCGGCCCGTCGAACCAGCGCGTCGGCGCGGTAACAGGACACATCGCCCACACGCGTCAGTCCGGACGCCAGCGCCGGCCACGCCAACTCCGACGGCTCCCCGGCGCCCGGCGAAAATTCACCGGCGTCCACGCTCGTTTGCAGTTCAGCCCGCACCGCCGCCACGTCGTCCTGTTCAAAGCCAGGCAGGTCGAGCAGATTGGCCAGCACTCTGAGGATCTTCCAGCCCGGTCGCGCCTCGCCAAGCGGCTTGAGCGCGCCCTCGAAGGACTGCCAGCGCCCCTCGACGTTCACATAACTGCCGCCGGTTTCGGTAAAGGTCGCCAGCGGCAGAATGATGTCGGCGTAGCCGCGCATGGCGTCGGTGACAAACGAACTGAGCACCACCACGCACTGGGCCGCGTGCAGCGCCACCAGCGCCGCGGCGCCGTCCGCGCAGTCAAATTCCGGTTCACAGCCGGCCACGACATACGCCTGCAAATGCTGCTCCAGCATGGCACGCGCATTGAGCCCACTTTGATGCGGATGGCCGCCGCCCGCGCGACGATGCGGCACAGCACCCGCCAACCAGGCGCCAACGCCGTTACCACCGGCGCTGAGTTCGCCCACGGTAGCGCCCGTCTGCCCGGCAATCAGGCCGGCCAGGGCACGCAGGGCGCCGTAATACGGGCTCGCCATGGCCTGGTCGCCCAACAGCAACACGGCCCCCGGTTGCTTGCGCAGGGTCGCGGCGAGCTCCTTTTGAGCGGGACTGGCGGCCACGCCGCCCAGTCGCGCGGTCCACTGCGCCGGCACCTCGGCGCCGTCGAACAGTGCCACCGCGATTCCGGCCAGCTCGACCACCATGCCGGCTGGATCTCGCACCATCACGCCCCGCAGGGGATAGTTGAAATCGTACTCGTAGGCGTTAATGGCATAGCCGGTGGCGCCGCCCTTGATCACCGCGCGGCGCAGCCGGGTGTTCAGCAGGGGCTGATCCTTGCGCAGGTTACTGCCGATCAACACGAACGCAGGAACCTTCTCCAGCGCGCCAATCGACGCCAAACCGGGGTGCAGTGGCAGGCTGGCGTCGGCCGTGAAATCCCACTGTCGCAGGCGATGGTCGACATTATCGGAACCCAGGCCGCGCATGAGCTTTTGCGCCAAGTACAGCTCCTCAACCGTCAGCGTTGGCGCCAGCAAGGCACCCAGCTGGGCCGGGCCGTACTCCTTGAGCACGGCCTGCAAACCTTCGGCGGCGGCGGCCAGCGCTTCCGGCCAGCTGGCCTCGTGCCACTGGTCGCCCTTTCTCATCAGCGGCCGGCTCAGCCGCTGAGGGCTGTGCAGACCCAGGTAGGAGTAGCGATCGCGGTCCGACAGCCAGATTTCGTTGACCGCCTCGTTGGCCCTGGGCAGCACCCGCTTGACGCTGCCATTGGCGACATTGATTTCGAGATTGCTGCCAATGCAGTCGTGTGGGCTCACGCCGGGACGACGATCGAGTTCCCAGGCCCGTGCGGTGAACCGATACGGCTTGTTGGTCAGCGCGCCCACCGGGCACAGGTCGACCACGTTGCCGGACAGCTCGGACTGCATCGCCTGTTCGATGTAAGTGCCAATACGCATGAACTCGCCGCGACCGGTCGCGCCCAGTTCCTTGACCCCGGCGATTTCCTCTCCGAACCGCACGCAGCGCGTGCAATGAATGCAGCGCGTCATCTCGGTCTGGATCAGGGGCCCAATGTCCTTGTCGTCGACCACCCGCTTGGCTTCGGTGTAACGCGCCTCGACCTTGCCAAATCCAAGCGCGGTGTCCTGCAGCTGACACTCGCCGCCTTCATCGCAAATGGGGCAGTCCAGCGGATGATTGATAAGCAGGAACTCCATCACCGCGCGCTGCGACTGCAACGCCTTCGGCGATCTGGTGAAGATCTTCATGCCCTCGGCCAGGGGCGTCGCACAGGCCGGCACCGGCTTGGGCATTTTCTCCACTTCCACCAGGCACATGCGGCAGTTGGCCGCGATGCTCAGCTTCTCGTGGTAACAGAAGCGCGGCACGGTAACGCCAGCGGCATCGGCGGCCTGGATGATCATCTGCCCCTTGCGCACCTGCAGCGCACGGCCGTTGATCTCGACGTTCAGAAGATCGTCACTCATGCGACTGCGCGCCTTTCTTGCATGCGCCGACGCTCACGCCGCCGCGCCCAGCCGGTCACCGACCAGGCTGCGTTTATGTTCGATGTAGTAAGCAAATTCGTGGCGGAAGTGGCGCAGCATGCCCTGCACCGGCATGGCCGCCGCGTCGCCGAGCGCGCAGATGGTGCGCCCGGCGATATTACCGGCGACGCTCTCCAACAGTTCGAGATCCTCTGGCCGCCCGTCGCCCTCGACGATGCGCGTCACCACCCGGTAAAGCCAGCCGGTGCCCTCCCGGCACGGCGTGCACTGGCCGCATGATTCCGCAAAATAGAACCGCGAAATGCGCTGGAGCATGCGCACCATGTCGGTGGTTTCATCCATCACCACCACCGCGCCGGAACCCAGCAGGGACCCGGCCTTGGCGATGGAGTCGTAGTCCATGTTGGCTTCCAGCATGGTGGCGGCCGGCAGCACCGGCACCGACGAACCGCCGGGGATGACCGCCTTCAGTTGTCGGCCTTGCCACACGCCACCGGCCAGTTCCAGCAGCTCCCGGAACGGTGTTCCAAGACGAACCTCGTAATTGCCCGGCTTGGCAACATGGCCGGAGACCGAAAAAATCTTGCTGCCGCCGGCACGCTCGACGCCCATTTCGGCGAACCACGCGGCGCCCTTGCGCAGGATGATCGGCACCGAGGCCAGGGACTCGACGTTGTTGATGGTGGTGGGTTTGCCGTACAGGCCGAACGCCGCCGGGAACGGGGGCTTGAAACGCGGCAGGCCTTTCTTGCCCTCGAGCGACTCCAGCAGCGCCGTTTCCTCGCCGCAGATGTAGGCACCGGCGCCCAGCGTGCTGTGCAGGTCAAAATCGATGCCGGACCCCTGAATGTTGCGACCCAGCAAACCCGCCGCGTGGGCTTCCTGCAGCGCCGTGTCGAAGCGCATCGCCACCTCGTCCAGCCACTCGCCGCGCAGGTAGCAGTAACCCACGGTGGCGCCCATGGCGAACGCGCCGATAGCCATACCCTCGACCAGGGAATGGGGATTGAAGCGAATGATGTCCCGATCCTTGCAGGGGCCCGGCTCGGACTCGTCCGCGTTGCACACCAGATACTTTTGACCCGGGGCCGTGCGCGGCATGAACGACCACTTCAGACCGGTCGGGAAACCCGCCCCGCCCCGCCCGCGCAGCCCCGAAGCCTTCACCTCTTCCAGCACCTGCTCGGGGCTGAGCTCGCCGGACAGGATGCGCCGCCAGGCACTGTAGCCACCCAGGCGGGTGTACGTATCGAACGACCGCGGTTCGGGCTCGCCAAGGGTCTCGAAACAGACTTTGACTTCGGCGCTCATGTCAGTCCAGTGCGTCCAGAATCTGATCGACCCGCTCGGCGGTCAGGTGCTCGTAATACACATGGTCGATCTGCATCATCGGCGCACCGCAGCAGC
>CAZZHF010000165.1:0-6745 GCA_964653545.1 uncultured Gammaproteobacteria bacterium
AGGCGAGGGCTTTGCCCTGCGCGGGCGCTACACGCCGGGCACGCCGAACGAGGAATGGTGCGAACGGGGTCTGCTGGCGCGCATCCACCGCTACAGCCTGGACCGGCGACGACGCCAGATCGCGCCGGTCAGCGAGGCCGAGTACGGGCGCTTCCTGCGCCGCTGGCAGGGTCTGGACGAGCCGGTCGAGGGCCCGGAAGCGCTGTATGCCCTCATCGAGCAACTGGAAGGCCTGTCCCGGCCGGCCGCGGCCTGGGAAGGCGAGCTGCTGCCAGCGCGCATGGCCGGCTACCTGCCGTTCTGGCTGGTTCAGCTGTGCGCCGATGGCCGCGTGGACTGGCTGCGCCTGCTGCCGCCGCGCCTGTCGCGCGAGCGCCCGCGCGCCGTGTAGCCGGTGCGCAGCACGCCGATCGCGCTGCTGCCGCGCGAGCACCTGCCCTACTGGCGGATGCTGACCCGGCCGGGCGCGGTCGAGCCGGCGCTGTCGTCGCCGGCCGGGCGCGTGCGGGATGCCATGGCCGCGCTCGGAGCCTCGTTTTTTGCCGATCTGGTCAGCGCCACCGGCCTGCTGCGCACTCAGGTGGAGTCGGCCCTGGCCGAGATGGTGGCGCTGGGACTGGTCACATCGGACAGCTTTTCCGGCCTGCGCACGCTGATCGCGCCGGCCAGACAGCGACCCGGCTTCGCGCCACGCCGCTACCGCAGCCCGCGAGCGCGCGTGGCCGGCGTGGGCGCCGCCGGGCGCTGGTCGCTGCTGCCGACGCTGCCGGACACTGTCGACCCCAAAGCGCGCGATGCCGCCATCGAACACATCGCCCACACCCTGCTGCTGCGCCACGGGGTGGTGTTTCGCGCCGCCCTGGAGGGCGAGACCGTCATCCCCGCCTGGCGCGAGTTGCTTTATGTTTACCGTCGGCTTGAGGCACGGGGCGAGCTGCGCGGCGGGCGCTTCGTGGAGCGCTTCGCGGGCGAGCAGTATGCTGCGACAGAAGCGCTGGACATATTGCGCGACCAGCGCCGCCTAGCGACTGTGGCGCCGCCCGAAGCCGCGGTACAGTTTGCCTGGTCAGCCTGATCTAGCCACGATCACAACACTAGGAGTAAGGCTTATGAATATCTGTCTTTCCCCCGGCGGGGGCAGCGTTTACGACTCGCCTGCCTGGTCCGGTCGCCTGCTGGTGGGTACCCAGGGTGGCGTGGTGGAACTTGAAGAACTGTCCGACAGTTGGCGAGAAGTCGGCCGGGGCCTGACCGAACACCACGTCTGTGCCCTGATAGCCGAGCCGGTCAGTGGCAATTACTACGCCGGTACCCATGATGCCGGGGTGTTCGTGAGTCCGGATGGCCGGCACTGGCAGCCGGCCAGCAAGGGCCTTGAACACCGCAACGTATTCAGCATGACCAGCGTGCGCCGCCCGGACGGCACGGTGCGGCTTTACGCGGGTACCGAGCCGGCGGCGCTGTTCGAGAGCCGGGACTTTGGCGAGTCCTGGCAACGTCTGGCAGGCCTTGAGGCGACCACCGGCCGGGAAGGCTGGATGTTCCCGGCGCCGCCGTTCGTCGCCCACATCAAGCAGATCGCCGTCGACCCCCAAGACGCGGACGCCATCTATATCTGCGTCGAGCAGGGGGGGCTGTACAGCAGCCGCGACGCCGGCCAGACCTGGGTCGAACACACCGCCGGGATGCCCAACGATGCCCACCGCGTGCTGTTGCATCCAACCCGCGGCGGTCGCCTGTTTCTGGCCAACGGCTTTTTCTTCAATCGCAGCGACGATGGGGGAAAAACCTGGTTCGAGATGAAGGAGCAGACCCGCAAGATCGGCTACGCCGACCCGCTGGTCTACCACCCGCGCCGGCCGGAGACGATGTTCGTCAGCGGCGCCTTCGCCACGCCAGACACCTGGGTCAAGGGCAGCGCCAACGTGAGCATCGCCCGTTCCCGGGACGGTGGCGACAGCTGGCAGTACGCCCGTGGCGGGTTGCCGGCGGAAATCCGTCCCTCGGTCGAGGCCATGTGCCTGGAGGCCATGGGCGATGCCTGCCGGGTGTTCATTGGCAACACCGATGGCGAGGTCTGGATGACACAGGACGAAGGTGAGCAGTGGCGCCGGATCGGCGCGGGCATGCCGCCGGTGAGCAAGTGCTTTCACGCCGACCTCATCAACGGCAAGCTCGACCTGACCGAGGTACGTATTCCGGACGAGATTCGGGCGCTCATGGAGCAGATGGTGCAGCGGCCGGCCTAGCTGGCAGCAGAGGGACGCTTGCCCGGCCAGTTGCGTGGTGGGCCGGGCAATGCCGAATCCACCAACGTGCGATCAGGGACGTTTCAATGCCCTGATCGGTTCCGCAGCCCCGGCGCTTTGCCGATTGGGCTAAAGCAAAGCCACAGTGGCGTGGCTTGAGTTCACTCCTGCGCCCAAGGACATCGGGTGCTATCCGGTGCGGGCGTGGCTTTCGCCGCCAAGTTTTCCGAAGCTATATATCGGCCTGACACCAGGCTGGCCGGTGTCGGTGTGTGATTGGAACCGGTGTTCCGGTTTGCCGGGGACCGGTTGTGTCGTCAGGCCGGATGTACGCCGTTTCGGATGCGCCGATATGTGGCGCTAGCGGACAGCGCCCACGCTGGACCGTGATCAGCGCAAATGCCGGTTGTTCATCGGCCAAAACGACCCGGTGGTCAACACCGCGGATTGGTCGCGCCCCGGGGTGGGACGGCAGGCGTTTTCGCCGCACTTCATCGGGGTGCCGGTTCGATGTGCATGAGCCACGGGAGCCGGAACAGGTGCACGTCCCGGTGGACAGGCTGACGCCATCCGGGGTCGTGACAGACCGGCCCGAGTAACGTGACTCCTGTGCAGCGAAGAGCAAGGCGGCGTCGGGCCTTTGGGTCGGGTTTGTTGCTCAAGGATTTCCCGGGAACGGTCGACATTGGCAACCGACCCCAGGAGATTGTGAATGGTTCGCCGTCAGTTGTTTGCCCGATTCGTTGCCTGTGCCAGCCTGCCGCTGTGGCTGGCGGCCTGCGTTCCGGCCAAGCCACTGTCGGTGGGCGTTCATCCGTGGATCGGCTACGAATCGTTCTACCTGGCCGGCGAGTTTGGCTGGTTGCCCCCTGGTGTGGCTTTCCAACAGGACGGGGCCGCCCGTGATTCGCTGGCCGCGCTCAAGGCGGGCACGCTGGATGCTGCGACCTTGACGCTGGACGAGGTCGTGCGCGCGCGCGCGGGGGGCTTGCGCCTGACCGTGGTGCTGGTGCTGGATGTCTCGTCCGGTGTCGACATGGTGCTGGCGCAGCCGGGTATCACGCGGCTCGCCAACCTGGCCGGAAAACGCATTGGTGTGGAGCGTTCGGCCATGGGCGCGCTGGTACTCAAGTACTCGCTCATGGAAGCGGGACTCGCAGCGGATGCTGTGACCGTCGTCGAATTGTCGCCGGATCAGCAGCTTGCCGCCTGGCGCGAACGTAAAGTGGATGCGGTGGTGACCTATGGGCCGAATGCCGCTCTGCTGCTACGCGAAGGCGCCGTGAAGCTGCTGGACAGTCGCAAGATGCCGGCGAATCGCTTTGGCGTCCTGGCCGTGCGGCATGATCGCCTGCCCGGGCGCGAAGACGCACTGCGGGCATTGCTGGATGCGCATTTTCGAGCCCTGGAGCAACTTCGCAATAACCGGCCGGACGCCGTGTATCGCATCGCCGCGCATCAGGGCATCCGCGCCAGCGAGGTCGTGCGCGCCATGGCCGGCGTGAGCTTGCCCGACCTGGCTGGCAACCGTCACTACCTGGCGCCGGGGTCTTTGTTTGAGCAGGAGGTCCGCCGACTGAACGAGGTCATGACCCACGATCGGCTCGTGCCGCTGGGCAACCCTCTGATCGATCTGGTCGACGCAGGTTTCTTGCCGTCAGAAGAAGCATTCTTGCTGTGAGGGTCCGCGGGCAGCTGCTGTTACTGACAGTGCTGGCGCTGTCGAGCCTGGGGTTTGCTCACGCCGAGGTACTGGTCCTCGGGGTTCTGGCCGAGCGGCCCAAACCGGCCGTCGAGGCACAGTATCAGCCACTTGCGGATTACCTGACCGAACACCTGTCGGGCATCCAGGTCGACCTGGTGGTGTTGGACCAGGATCAGATGGAACATGCCCTCAGGGCCAGCCGGCTTGATCTGGCGCTGGTTGGGCCGAGTTTTTACGTCACGCTGCGCAGTCGCAGCAGCCTGAGTGGCGCGCTTGCCACCCTGATGAGCCTGCACGATGGGCAGGCGACCACCAGTCTGGGTGGCGTCATCGTCACCGCCGCGGCGCGCGGTGGTATCAACACCGTGGCGGACCTGAAGGGAAAGCGGATTGCGATTCCCGGCAGACAGTTTCTCGGGGGGTACCCGAGTCAGGCCTATGAACTTGAACGAGCGGGTATCCACATGCCCGGTGGCGTCGCGCTGCAGGTGCTCGGTAGCTACGATGCCGTGGTCAGCGCGGTGCTGGAGGGGCGGGCCGATGCCGGTTTCGTGCGTACCGGCACGATCGAGACTCTGACGGTCGCCGGTAAGCTTGACCCGGCCAGCCTGCGCGTTCTTAACCTCCAGAATCTGGCGGGGTATCCGTTCGCCGCCTCCACGCGCCTTTATCCCGAGTGGCCTATTGTTGCGTTGCCGCACGTGGACGAGCGCACCGTGCGTCGCGTTGCCAGTGCCCTGTTCGCCATGCCGCCGGTCCCGGCCACCGGTTTCGGTGGCTTTGCTCCGCCGATGGATTATCTGGCGGTCGAGAATCTGGCCCGCGCACTGCGCATCCCGCCTTACGATCAGATGCCAGGATTCACCTGGCGTGACGCATGGCAAAAATTTCAGCTTGCCGGGATTATCCTGGGCGTCGGCCTCGTGTGCATCGGTATCCAGTTGGTGCTGTTGGCGCGCCGCAATCGGCTACTTGCGCACGCCGGCACGGCATTGGAGCAGTCGATGGCAGCGCAAAAAGCCATCCTGTCGGCCATACCCCATCCGATGCTGGAGCTTGACGCCACCGGCCGCATCCTTAACGTGTGGGCGAGCAGTTGGGATACCTTCTCGGTCAGCCGGGACAAACTTCTTGGGCACCCAGTCTCCGAGGTCTTGCCCGAGCAGGCTGTCGGCCAGGTGTATCTGGCGCTCCGCGAGGCGGCCGCCAAGGGCCGGGCCTACGGCCAGCAGATCCAAACCGCCAAGAATCTGTGGTTCGAGTTGTCCGTAAGCCGGGTCGAGGACAGCACACCCCAGCGATTCATCGTGTTGGCCAGCAATATCACCGAGCGCCGACACGGCGAGGAACAGCTGCAGATCGCCGCCAGCGTGTTTACCCATGCCAGTGAAGGCATTGTCATCGCGGATGCGACAGGCCATATCGTCGACGTCAACGCTGCCTACACACAGATTACCGGCTATGAGCGCGCCGAACTGGTGGGACGCAGCGCCCACGAGTTCGAGACCAAGAACCAGGGAGCCGGATTCACGGTCGCCATCTGGCGTGACCTGGTGGACGTCGGGCAGTGGCAGGGGGAGGTTCGGAACCGGCGCAAGAACGGCAAGTTCTATCCGGCAATTCTGAATATAAACTCGGTGCTCGACGCGACGGGTGAGCCCACACACTATGTGGCGGTGCTGACCGACATTTCGGTGCTCAAGGAGCAGCAGCGCAAGCTTGAGGACATCGCCTACCACGATGCCTTGACCGGCCTGCCGAATCGGGCGCTGCTGGCTGACCGCTTGCAGCAGGCGATGGCGCAGGCGGAGCGCCGCGCGGACCGTCTGGCGGTGCTCTATCTTGATCTTGATGCCTTCAAGGCGGTGAACGACACCTATGGTCACGGCCAGGGTGATGCGCTCCTGATCACCATCGCCCGGCGTCTCAAAGCGGCTCTGCGTGAAGGCGATACCCTGGCCAGAATGGGTGGGGACGAGTTCGTTCTCGTGCTCAACGACATGAGCAGCGAAGACGATTACGTCCCACTGCTGGGTCGACTGCTGGCCGCCGCATCTGATCCTGTGTCCCTTGACGATCGGGTGCTTCGCGTGTCTGCCAGCATCGGGGTGACCTTCTACCCGCAGGCCCAGGAAGTCGGCCCTGAACACCTGGTGCGCCAGGCCGATCAGGCGCTTTACCAGGCCAAGCTCGCGGGCAAGAACCGCTATGAGATCTACGATCCTGATATGGATGACGTGGTCCGGCATCGTCACGAAAGCCTGGGCGAGATTCGACGCGCCCTGCAGGCGCATGAGTTCGTGCTGCATTACCAGCCCAAGGTGAACATGCGCACGGGTGAGGTGGTCGGCGCCGAAGCCTTGATCCGCTGGCAGCACCCGGTGCGCGGCCTGTTGCAGCCGGGGGAATTCCTGCCATTGCTCGAGGATCACGCGGCCAGCGTTGATCTGGGTGAATGGGTGATCAGCGCCGCGCTGGCGCAGATGCAGGACTGGCAAGCCGCCGGGCTGGATATTCCGGTCAGCGTGAACGTAGGCGGCGGGCAGCTGCAGCAGCCTGATTTCGTGGACCGTCTGCGCTTACTGCTGGCGGCCTACCCGGGCGTTGGAAAAGGCAGCCTGGAGCTTGAAGTACTCGAAACCAGTGCCCTTGAGGATATCGAGCACGTATCCGAGGTCATGGCCGCGTGCCGCGAGATCGACGTGAGTTTTGCGATCGACGATTTTGGTACTGGCTATTCGTCGCTGCTGTATCTGAAACACCTGCCAGTCACGAGGATCAAGATCGACCA
>CAZZHF010000166.1:0-757 GCA_964653545.1 uncultured Gammaproteobacteria bacterium
TTCGGGACCAGCTCGACATCGACTCAATGGACTTCCTGAACTTCGTCACCGCCGTGCACAAACAGCTCGGCGTGCCGATCCCGGAACTGGACTACCCGCGCCTGGCCAGCCTGAACGGGGCGGTGCAGTACCTGTTGCTCAAACTGCCGCAGTAGCAGCCTGTCTGACTTGCCTGACACCGAATTCGCCCGATCGACCCCTGTTCCCGGCCCGGCCCGCTAGAATTCAGCGATCCGCCTTCATCGCCGCCTTTTCGGCCGCCACGCAAAAAACCAGGGAGCATCCATGACCGACGCCCTCAAGGATAAAGTCATCATCGTCACCGGCGCCGGCGGCGCCATCGGTGGCGGTATCGCGCGGCTGGCGGCAGCGCACGGGGCCAGGGTGGTGGCCAATGACATCGGCGGCTCGGTCGGCGGCGAAGGGGGCGATGCCGGACCCGCGCAGCGGGTGGTCGAGGAGATTCGCGCGGCCGGCGGTGAGGCGGTCGCCAGCACCTCCAGCGTGGCCAGTTGGGACGGGGCGCAGGCCATGGTGCAAACCGCCCTTGATGCCTTTGGCCGGGTGGATGGCGTGGTCAACAATGCGGGCATCCTGCGCGATGCAATCTTTCACAAGATGTCACCGCAGGATTTCGAGGCGGTGGTTCAGGTCCACTTGCTGGGCTCGTTTTATCTGAGCCGGGCGGTGGCACCGCTGTTTCGGGAGCAGGGCAGCGGCGCCATGGTGCATATGACCTCCACCTCCGGCCTGATCG
>CAZZHF010000166.1:784-6681 GCA_964653545.1 uncultured Gammaproteobacteria bacterium
AGGCCAACTATGCCGCCGCCAAGCTCGGCGTGGTGGGATTGTCCAAGTCGATCGCGCTGGATATGCAGCGCTTTGGGGTGCGAAGCAACTGCATCTCGCCGTTTGCCTGGAGCCGCATGATCGGGTCGATCCCTACCGACACGCCCGAGCAGCAGGCGCGCGTGGAACGCATGAAGCGCATGACGCCCGAGAAGATTGCACCAGTCGCGGCGTTCCTGCTGTCGGACGCCGCCGCCGAGGTCAACGGCCAGATTTTTGCGGTGCGCGCCAACGAGGTGTTCCTGATGGGGCAATCGCGTCCGCTGCGCTCCATCCAACGCGATGGTGGCTGGAGCCCGGAACAACTGGCCGAACGGCTGGTGCCGGCGTTTCGCGACAGCTTCTACGCGCTTGAAGTGTCGGCGGACGTGTTCTCCTGGGATCCGTTCTGATGGCGATCGACTACCAGCGCCTGCTGGCCTGGCCGGTGCCCGAGATACGCCACAGCTATGCTGCGCGTGACAGCCAGCTGTACGCGCTGGCAGTTGGCCTGGGAGCCGATCCGGTGTCCGCCGCGCAGCTGCGCTTCGTGTACGAGCAGGGTCTTGTGGCGCTGCCCATGCAGGCTGTTGTGCTCGGCTACCCCGGCTTCTGGATGAAAGACCCCGGCACCGGTATCGACTGCGTGCGCTTGGTGCATGCCGAGCAAGGCCTGCGCCTGCACCGCCCGCTGCCCGCGGCGGGTGAGGTGATCGGTCGCACCCGGGTGATCGGCATCAACGACAAAGGTCCGGACAAGGGCGCCATCGTCTACAGCCAGCGTACTGTTCACGAAGCCAGTAGCGGCGAGCTGCTGGCGACCCTCGACAGCAGCACGTTTTGTCGCGGTGACGGAGGCTGCGGCGGCAGCGATGCGGCGCCACTGCGCCTGGCGCCCAGTCCGGAACGCACGCCGGACGCCGTGTGCGACCTGCCTACGCTGCCGCAGCAGGCGCTTTTGTACCGGCTATGTGGTGACCTGAACCCGCTGCACGCGGACCCAGACCTGGCACGCGCGGCCGGTTTTGATCGGCCCATCCTGCACGGCCTGTGCACCTTTGCCGTGGCTGGCCACGCGCTGCTGCGCAGCATGTGCGACTACCACCCGCAGCGACTGACGGCCATGCAGGTGCGATTCTCGGCGCCGGTTTATCCGGGCGAGACGCTGCGCACCGAAATGTGGCGCGAGGCCGAAGGTCTGGCCTTTCGCACCACCGCACTGGAACGCGCCGTGGTGGTACTGAGCCATGGTCGGGCTTCGCTGAGCGCGGACTAGCCCAGCGCCTGAGCAAACGCTGCCGGTTCTCAGGCCAGCGCACTGGCAAGCAATGCCGACTGGATCTATGCTTCCCGGACCGTGAATTGGGGGGCAGTGCCATGGCCACAGTCATTCAACCCGCTGCTGACGCGCGATCAGCCCTGGATCGCGATGCCAGCGAGTTTTTCACAGTCGCCTGCCCCGGCATGGGCTGTCACCAGAACTGTCCGCTCAAGGCCGAAGTCCGCGACGGGCGCATGGTGTCGCTCACCGCGGCGCCTATCCCGGGGGCACCTGAAGACACCCACGCGTGTCTGCGCGGCATTGCGGCGATCGACCTGCCCTACAACCCGGAGCGTCTGAAATACCCGATGCGTCGTATCGGGGAGCGCGGCGAGGGGCGCTGGGAGCGCATCAGCTGGGATGACGCGTACGCCGAAATCGCCACGCGCCTGGCTGATATCCGCGATACCGATGGCCCGCAGGCAGTGCTGATGCATGGCTCGGGTTCAAGCTCGGTGCCGCTGTCGGGAGTCAACGCCGGCGGCGCCACCGGGCGCTTTGCCAATCTGTTTGGCTGTACCGAAATCGTTGGCTGGGCGGTGGATGGCGGGCCGTTCGTGGCCGGCCTGGTCAATTACGGGTTTTTCTTCGGTGGCGCGAACGACCCGCGGGACTGGGTCAATTCCAAACTGATCATCATCTGGGGCGAGAACATGGCCGAGTCGGCCATGCGCGATTTCAACCACGTGATGCGCGCGCGCAAGGCCGGCGCCAAACTGGTGGTGATAAGTCCGACCTTCGACGCCACCGCCGCCAAGGCCGACTGGTGGGTGCCGATAGAACCATCGACTGACGGCGCGCTGGCGCTCGCGATGACGCATGTGCTGATTCAGGAAGGTCTTTACGACCAAGATTACGTACGCCGTCACACCGTCGCGCCGTTTCTGGTGCGCGACGACAACGGCCAGCTGCTTCGTGGACGGGACCTGGGAACCGGAGCGCCCGACGAGGACTACGTGGTCTGGGACCAGACAAACGCGGTCGCGGCGACGATGGCCGCGCGGGTAAACGACGTACCGGGGGTCGTTCCCGCGCTGAGCGCGGCCGTGACGGTCAACGGCGTGCCCTGCCACACCGCCTTCGACCTGCTTACGCAACAGGCAGCAAAGCACTCGCCGGAACGGGTCAGCGATCTGTGCAAGATTCCGGTCGAAACCATCCGCGAGCTGGCCCGCCACTACGGTCGCAGCCGGCCGTCCACGATCAAGATCGGATTCGGCGTCTGCCGCACCTTCCACGGCGACCTCAATGCGCGGGCGATCCTGGCACTGGCCGCGCTTACCGGTGACGTCGGGCGCAGCGGTGGCGGTGCCAGTGGCTGGTGCAAGGCCTATTCCCCAATGCTCAACTCGTCGCCGGTGTACGCCGCGGATGGACGTCGCAGTCACCGCCTGCACATCAGTGAAGGTCACCATGCGATCGTCACCGGCAAGCCCTGGCCCATAAAGGCGATGGTGGTCCTGGGTACCAACCTGCTGGGGTCGATACCCAACCGACGGGTGTGGACCGAGCAGATATTTCCCAAACTGGACTTCATCGTGGCCGTGGACATCGTCGAGTCCACAACCGCCCAGTTCGCCGACATCGTGTTGCCCGGCACGACCATCTTCGAGCGTACCGACCTGTATGGCGCCCTGGGCTGCACCATCCTCTCGCAACAGGCCATCGCCCCGATGCATGAGGCCAAATCGGACGTCGAAATCGTATCCGAGCTGGCACGGCGCCTGGGTCTTGGCGAGCACTTTACCCAGAACACGGAACAGTACCTGGCGGCGATGCTGGATCACCCAAGCCAGGACGGCATCACCCTGGATCGGCTGCGGGCGGAAGGCGGCATCGTGCGTGGCAAGGGCGCGGAAAAACCGCACATCTCATTTGCCGACAAGCGCTTCCCGAGTCCTTCCGGGCGCATCGAGTTTTACGCCGAGTACCTGCATCATCTGGGCGAAGCCCTGCCCAGCCATAAAGAGCCGGGCGAAGGCAAACGCAGCGAACTCGCGCAACGCTATCCGTTGCAGTTCTTTACCGGCCGGCGCAAGTTCACGAACCAGAGCCAGTCCTACTACCGCACGACCAAGGAACTGAACCCCGAGCCGCGAATCCGCCTGAACCCGACCGATGCCCTGCAGCGCAACCTGGGCGAAGAGGACTGGGTCCGGGTCTATAACGACCGCGGTGACTTCCGGGTACGCGTCCAGCTGTCGGATGGCATCCGCCCTGGCACTGCCTGGATGGAACATGGCTGGTGGCCACGGGACTTTCCGCACGGGCATTATCAGGATCTGCTGCGTCCCCTGAACCTGCCCACCCCGGACATGATCAACCCGGCGTTCCAGGTTTACTGGGGCATGTGGAAAGAGTTCGCGCAGAACGCACCTTCGCCGGGTCTGACCCCCTATGGCCTGGCCGACCAGATTTTCGATTGCCTGGTACAGATCGAGCGCCACGACGAGGCCGCGGCATGAGCCTCCAGTACGGCATGTTCGTGGATGTCGAGCGCTGCATCGGCTGTCAGGCCTGCTCGGTCGCCTGCAAGATCGAAAACGACCCACCGCTGGGTAAGAGCTTCATGAACGTGAAGACCCTGGGCGGCACCCACACCGACACCCCCTCCGGCACCTATCCCAACGTCAAGATGACCTGGGAACCCACCCTGTGCATGCACTGCCGCGATGCGCCGTGCCTGAACGTATGTCCCACCCAGGCGCTGTCGCGTCGACCCGACGGCATCGTGGTACTGAACGAGGACGAGTGCCTTGGCCAGGGCTGTCGACGCTGCACCTTCGTCTGCCCATATGGGGTGATCGAGTTCAACGAGGCCGAGAACGTGATGCAGAAGTGCAATTTCTGCACCCAGCGCGTTGACGCGGGCAAGACCACCGCCTGTGCGGAAGCGTGCGTGTATGAGGCCATTTTCTTTGGTGACCTGAATGATCCGGACAGTGACGTGTCACGCGCGATCGAACGCGTCGGCGGCCAGACCCGGGTCATGGGACCGGAACACAATACCGACCCGGTGGTGTACTACTCCGTCGGTTGAATGGGAAAAGCGTAGTGGCGCTTGGCGGCGCGGGGGGAACGATGCCTAAGACAATGCTGGCTGCACGGCTGCACGAAGTGGGCGAAGCGCTGCGTATCGAGCAGGTGCCAGTCCCGGAAGTCGGCCCCGACGACGTGCTGGTCAAGATCGCCGCCTGCGGCACCCAGGACGGCGACCACCAGCTCATCCACGGCATGCTGCCGCTGAACCGGCGACCCTTGATCATCGGCCACGAACCGGCAGGCACGATAGCCGCAGTGGGCAGCAATGTCCGCCAGGTCCGCGAGGGCGATCGGGTGTTCGTCTCGCCGTCGCTGTCCTGTGGCCAGTGCGCCGATTGCCGGAACGGCAACGGCAACTACTGTGCCCAGTACGCCGTGATGGGCATGAGCTACTTCGCCCCGCCCGGACGCGAGCGGTTCGAGCGCTACGGTGACGGTGGTTTTGCCGAATACATGCTGATCCCCGCCGGCAATGCCAATCCGCTGCCCGATACGATTTCCTTTGAACAAGCGGCCAAGATCGCGTTCCTCGGGGTGGCCCTCAAAGCCGCGGAACGCGCCCATGTTCGCGCGGGTGCCACGGTGATCGTCACCGGTGCCAGCGGCGCGCTCGGTACCTGTGCGGTGATGTGCGCGCACGCCCTGGGCGCCACCACCATCGTGGCGATTGCGCGCGACGCGGCGCGTCTGGAACGGGTGCGTCAGGTACACCCCGCGACCGTCATATCCCACGCAGCCGGAACGGACCCCGAACTTGAAGGCGTACGGGCGCTGTTACCCCCAAAGGGCGCGGACGTGCTAATTGATTGCCTCCCGACGGCGCTGGATGTCACCCAGCGCGCCATCGGCCTGCTGCGGCGCGGCGGACGCGCGGTGCTGATCGGCGGCGTGCGCGGACCGATCAACATCGATTACCGCCATTTCATGCTGAGCGAGATCGAGGTAACCGGCTCCGTTGGCATGGGGCCGGGCACCTATCCGCGCGTGGTCGACCTGATGCGCAGCGGCGTGGTGGATTTCACCCATTTCATCACGCACCGCTTTCCCCTGGCACAAGCCAATGAGGCAATCGCGGCGGTGATGGCGAAAACGGGCGACCCGCTCGGCGTGGTGATCACGCCCTAAAGGCGCTCGTACGAACCCCCAAGTCCATTTCGGACGTGGACGAGCTTTCACGGCTCATTGGCCTGATCAGTCGACAAACATCCCGCTTGCTCCTCGGATCCGCTTGCCGCGTTACTAAATAGCGGCTGACTCTCATTCGTTGCGTAGCACGCCATGGCCAGCGGCCCAGGCGATCCACTCAATTTGTTCGCTGCACACGAGTTCAAGGGTTGCGTCGACTCCCATCTGCTCGGAAAAGAGCATGAGGTTATCGCACGGCCACCTTGCCGAGGGTGCGATCAGGCCATCGCAGCCCAGGAACTGTGCCGCCGCGCCGATCTCCTGCGTCCGCGGCGGATTCAGGCTCTCGTAGACGCTCTCCGGCACGCCGAGTGCAGCCAGATCGGCCCGA
>CAZZHF010000167.1:0-6667 GCA_964653545.1 uncultured Gammaproteobacteria bacterium
ACGGGCGCGACGCCAAGCAATTGGGCTCGCCGCGGCGGCGCGCCGCCTGTTGACTGGTAGAACATCGACGGCCTGGCGAAGCGCACTGCTCACCGCCACGGTATTCTTGGTATTGGCAGCCGTCATTGCCTCGCTGGCCACCGCCTACCACGTACTGGGCACCGACAAGGTCGGCCAGGATGTGCTGTACCTGAGCCTGAAAAGCATCCGCACCGGCGTGGTCATCGGCAGCGGCAGCCTGCTGATCGCGCTGCCGTTGGCGATCGTCCTGGGCACCGCGGCGGGTTATTTCGGCGGTCGGGTAGATGACCTGGTGCAGTACCTGTACTCCACGCTGAACGCCATTCCCGGCGTACTGCTGATTGCCGCCGCGGTGCTCACGCTGGATGTCTACATGGACCAGAACGTCGCGGCATTCGCAAACGTGCAGCAGCGGGCCGACCTGCGCCTGACCGCGCTGTGCCTGATTCTGGGCGCCACCGGTTGGATTGGCCTGTGCCGGCTGCTGCGGGGCGAAGCACTGAAACTGCGTGAGCTTGAGTACGTGCAATCGGCACGCGCGCTGGGCCTGAAGCAGGTGCGCATCGTCAGTCGCCACCTGTGGCCCAACCTCACACACCTTATTTTGTTGACGGCGGTGATCGACTTCAGCGGCCTGGTGCTGGCCGAAGCGGTGCTGTCGTACGTCGGCGTGGGCGTCGATCCGGGCACCATATCCTGGGGCAATATGATCAACACCGCGCGCCTGGAACTGGCCCGGGAACCGGCTGTGTGGTGGTCGCTCGCCGCCGCCTTCGTATTCATGCTGGGTCTGGTGCTGCCGGCCAATCTGCTGGCCGATGCCCTGCGCGACGCGCTTGACCCACGCCAGCGGAGCGAGCACTGATGTCCGCGCCCTTACTCGAACTGCGCGACCTGCGCACGCATTTTGAGGGCGCCAACGGCCTCCTGCGGGCCGTCGACGGCGTCTCACTGACCTTATCGGCCGGCCAAACCCTGGTTCTGCTTGGCGAGTCCGGCTGCGGCAAGTCAGTGACGGCCTTGTCCATACTGCGCCTGCTGCCGGGGGGCGCCCGTCAGGCAGGCGGTGAGGTGCTGTTCGACGGCCTCAGCCTCACGGCGTTGCCCGAGTCGGCCATGCGCACCGTGCGTGGCCGGCGCATCGGCATGATCTTTCAAGAGCCGATGACCAGCCTCAACCCGGTCATGAGCATCGGCGCGCAGATTGCCGAGGTCATCGCGCACCATCTGGGCGGCAGCCGCCGTGCCGTGCGCGCCCGCGGCGTGGAGCTGCTGGCCGCCACCGGCATGGCGGACCCGAACCGCCGCTATGCCGAGTACCCGCACCAGCTGTCGGGCGGCCTGAAACAACGCGCCATGATCGCCATGGCACTGGCCTGTGATCCTGCGCTACTGATCGCGGACGAGCCGACCACGGCGCTTGATGTCACCACCCAGGGACAGATACTGGACCTGCTGCAAGGCCTGCAGCGCGAGCGCGGCATGGGCTTGCTTCTGGTAACCCACGACCTGGGCGTCGCGGCGCTGATGGCCGACCAGGTCGCGGTCATGCAAGCCGGGAAGGTGGTCGAGCAAGCGCCGCGAGAACAGTTTTTCACCGCTCCGGAACACCCGTACTCCAGATCGCTGTTCGCGGCCCTGCCCGACTTCTCGCGCCGCGGCCGGCCCCTGACCGCGGACTCGGCCAACGCTGCCGCGTCAACTCCGATACGGATGACCGGAGAAGGGGAAGCACTGCTTGAAGTACGCGACCTCAAGGTGCACTTCCCGATCCGCCGCGGCCTGTTGCAGCGCCAGGTGGGCGCCGTGCGGGCAGTGGATGGGGTGTCTTTGCGCCTGGAGCGCGGTCGCACACTGGCGGTGGTCGGAGAATCCGGTTGCGGGAAAACCACGCTGGCCCGCGCCATCCTCAGACTGCTGGATGTCAGTGGCGGCAGCGTTGGGTTCGACGGCGTTGACCTGGCAAGCTTGCCACCACGGCGCTTGCGGCCCATGCGCCAGTACTTGCAGATCGTGTTCCAGGATCCGTTCGGGTCGCTTAACCCGCGCCTGATCGTCGCGGACATCGTGCGCGAGGGTCTGGACGCTCTGCACATCGGCGAGCGCCGCTGGCGCGAGCAGCGGGTGGCGGAGCTGCTGGCACGGGTCGGCCTGCCGGCTGATGCCGGAGAACGTTATCCACACGAATTCTCAGGCGGCCAGCGGCAGCGCATCAGCATTGCCCGGGCGCTGGCCGTGCAGCCGCGCCTGCTGGTGTGCGACGAACCAACCAGCGCGCTGGACCTGTCCATCCAGGCACAGATACTGGACCTGCTGCAGCAGCTGCAAGCAGAGCTGGAGCTGAGCTACCTGTTCATCACCCATAACCTGGGCGTGGTCGAGTACCTGGCCGACGAGGTGGCGGTAATGTATCTGGGCCGGGTGGTTGAACACGGGCCGGTAGCCCGCGTAATCAAAGATCCGCAGCATCCGTACACACGTGCCCTGCTGGCCGCGGTGCCACGCGTGGCGGTGGACGAACGCGTGCCGCTGAAACCGGCCATGGGCGACCCGCCCTCCGCTGCCACCCCACCGCCCGGCTGTCACTACCATCCGCGCTGCGCGCTGGCCACCGAGATTTGCCGGCAGGACTATCCACCAACGGTGACCTTGGCGGACGGGCTGCGTGTGGCCTGCCATCATGTTCAGGACCGTGGGTAAGCGGCCAGTTTGCGGGGTGACGCCCTACCGCCCCCTGCCAAGATAGCCGAAAAGCCTGGCCACGACTGCCGAGAAGACCATCTCGACTCGTAACGCAGACCAAAACATCGACGATGAATGCTGCCGATCACCCGTGACGTCAAAGCTGGCAAGAGAAGCACCAGATACATCGTGGCTGCAAGCCAAGTCGTCAAAACTCGCCCAAAGTCGCCGCTCCGGTCGCTCGCGAGGCTATCCGACGGATTACGGCTTCGCCCGACCCGCCCTTCGCAAGACGCAGGTACATGCAGCTGCGGGGGTACCCCCGGCTGCATACTCCCTCAAACGTCCTTCGTTAACTGGTAACTCTGCAAACCCGGCTTGAACTCACGCTTGGCGAAGGACTTCAGTGCCGTGCGAATCCAGTCGTCGTTGGTTTCGCGAGACAGTTCCCACATTTTGGCCATTTCCCAGTCGATGGATTCCTGAAAGGTCATGCCGAGTGATTTCTCGTAGACCTCTTTGGTTTTGCGCAGTACCGCCCGGCCCTTTTGGGTAAGGTTAGCCACCCATTTGGCGACCTCTGCGTCCAGGTCTTTCAGGGGCACCGCCATGGTCGCCAGCCCCAGATCCACAGCCTGTTTTCCGGTGAGCGTGGCGCCGGTCAAGGCATAGAACAGCGCCTGCTTGCGCGTCATGTTATGGGCGTAGGACCAGGTAGCGCCGCCCCCCGGGAAGATACCGAAATTGATTTCGGACAGCCCCCAAACGGATTCCTCCGCCGCGATCACGATGTCGCAAATACTGGCAATCTCGAAACCACCGCCGAAGGCCCAGCCATTGACCTTGGCGACGGTAACGCCCGGGAAATCTTTCAGATGGGTCAGCCACTCAAAACAGGGCGTGTTGATTTCAATAAATCTTTGCGGATCGTCGAACGGTTCGAGAAAGCATTGCTCCAGATCCATGCCGGCGCTGAACGAGTCGCCGGAACCGGTAACGACCAGCACCTTGCACTTGGCGGCCGCCACCTCTTTCAAGGCATCGACCATGTTGCGGTGCAGGGTCGGACTCAGGCAGTTGCGTTTCTCAGGCCGGTTCAGCTGCACCGTCGCGACGTCACCGTCAATCGTCAGGTCCACGCACTCGTACTTTTTCACCGTCTCCCCCTCGTTTAAAAGCGGCCAAACGAGCCCTCGGCGCCAATAAAGAAGACCTTTTTCACCCCATCCTGCCGCGCCGCAGCTTGGTCTTTTTCGACCCGGTCAGCTCGGCCCAGCGATCGCGTACGCGCTTAGCCATCTCCGGCCGTGGCCGGGACATGGCGGGATAGCCCTGCAACGGCGCGGTGGCATCAATGCCGAGCTTGCTCCCAACGGTATCGCCATACTTATTGGTGGCCGGCCCGATGGTGCCGAAACCATCACCCATAATCACGTCTCGCGGCGCATGGCTGCGGTTGGCGATGGCCCAGTAGACCTCTTCCTGGTTGCGCGGATCGATGTCGTCGTCGACCACGATCACGGTCTTGGCGCTGCGCGTGGCCCACAGGGCGTAGATGACGTGCTTGGCCTGCTCCTCGTAGGTCTTTTTGAGGGAGACCACCACGGTGTGCATGTCCAGCGCGCAATAGACCTCTTTCACAGTCGGCGCCACGTCGTTGCGCAGTTTGGCAGTCAGGCCGGCCTCACCCATCATCTGGCCCAGGGCGTGGGTGTCCGA
The DNA here is from genome assembly GCA_964653545.1 of uncultured Gammaproteobacteria bacterium. GTDB lineage: Bacteria > Pseudomonadota > Gammaproteobacteria > Immundisolibacterales > Immundisolibacteraceae > Immundisolibacter. The sequence continues at coordinate 4,423 of CAZZHF010000167.1, forward strand.
CGGCGGCACGCCGATGTAGGTATGCACGTACACCGGTTGGCGGCGGCGCGTGGCGTGGTGGAACTGGATCACCGGCTGGTCGCCCACCGGCCCGTAGTAACCGGGATACTCGCCGTATGGCCCTTCGGCTTCGCGCTCACCGTACAGAATGCGGCCCTCCAGGACGATCTCCGCATCAGCCGGCACTTCCAGATCCACGGTGTCGCATTTGACCAGATCGATCGGCTCGCCCCGCAGTGAGGACGCAAGCTCCAATTCGTCGTCACCCAGGTTCAGGCCCTGCACCTGCGAGGCGAGGTAGAGCATAGGATCGCCGCCGATTGCCACGGCGACCTCGGTCGGCCGACCCAGAATGTCGTTCTTGGCGCGGATAGTGCCTGCGTGCGAGGTCGGGCTGGACCAGATTCCAGTGCGGTTGCCTGGCCGAATCTGCAAGCGATAGATGCCCATATTGCGACGACCGCTGTCCGGGTCTTTCATCACCACCAGGCCATAGTTCAGGAAGGCTCCACCGTCGCCAGGGTTGTTGACGGCTGGCGGCACCAGGTCTTCCAGGCGCAGCTGCGCTTCGGGAATAACCACTTCCTTGCAGGGCGCTGTGTCGCGCATCGCCGGCTCCAGCCAGGGTCTGGTCCGCGAGCGAGCAAGTAAGGCGCGGCACATCTCCTCCAGCGTCACGTCCATGCCCAATGCGATGCGCGACTGGGTGCCCAACATGTTGGTGAACACCGGATACGGGTAATTCTTGACGTTGTTGAACAGCAGCGCGGGGCCGCCCTCGTCCAACACCTTGCGGCAAACGGCACCGAGCTCCTCGTTCGGGTCAACTTCGGCGTCGATTTCCAGCAACTCGCCGGCAGCGTCCAGGCGCGCGATAAACTGACGGATATCACGGTACGGCATGGAACTCCTCCTCGTTATTTGTGGGCGCCCGTCAGTCTGTGCACAATCCCGCCAGAGCCCACAGACTCAGCGTCATTGTGGCGACCGAAGTCTATCACCCGCAAGTTATAACGCCGTTGTCGAGTCATCGCGAGATAGGCAGGATCATGAACGTGGCGCAACGCTCCTGCCCGCTGTGTCAGCCCGATCGGGAAACCCTGCTCTGGCAGGGTCGGCAGGCGCGGGTGGTATTGGTCGAGGACAGTCTTTATACAGGCTACTGCCGGGTCATCTGGCAAGCGCACGTGGCCGAAATGACGGACCTTTCGGTGGGCGAGCGCAGGCAGTTGATGGACATCGTGTTCGCGGTCGAGGCCGCGTTGCGGCGTGCGCTACTGCCGACCAAGATCAACCTGGCCAGTCTCGGCAATCAGGTGGCCCATCTGCACTGGCATGTGATTCCCCGCCATGCCGACGACGCCACCTTCCCGGATGCCATCTGGGCGGCCCCGCGGCGCGAACAGCCGCCGCGCGCCCTTGATCTTGGTGCGTTGCGACAGGCAATGGCCGCGGCTATTGGCGCAATTCACCAAGCCTCCTGAGCAGCGAAACGGCCTGGGGTCAGCTGGCACGCCGCAGCGGTGCGACCGCAACCGGTGCGTACAGGTAATCGCGGCTGATCGGCACGTCTCCCAACTGGGCGGCAAGTTGTACCTGCGCCACTGCCAGATCGTCATACTCCATGGCCGCCTCGGACACAGCCAGATAAAACTCCCACATGCGGAAAAAACGCTCGCCCAGGCGCGCAGTGACATCACCACGGTGCCTCTGAAAGCGGCTTTGCCAGGCACTCAGGGTCAGCGCGTAATGACGACGCAACAGTTCCATATCCATTACCTTGAGCGCGCCGCGCTCGATGCCGCTGGTCAGTTCCGACAGCGCCGGGTTATAGCCACCGGGAAAAATATGCTTTCGCACCCAGGCATTGGTGGTACCCGGTGGGCCCAGCCGGCAAATGGTGTGCAGCAGCGCCACCCCACCCGGTCGCAGACCGGCGGCCATGCGCCGAAAGAAGGTGGAGTAATACGGCTTGCCGACGTGCTCGAACATGCCAACGCTAACGATGCGGTCGTACTGGCCGCGGTGCTCCCGGTAGTCTTGCAGCAGGAAGCGCACCCGGTCACCAAGTCCACGCGCCGCCGCCACCTGTTGCGCCATTTCAAGCTGGCGACGCGACAGGGTCAGGCCGGTGACCTCAACGCCGTGGTGCTGCGCCAGGTGCAGGGCCAGACTGCCCCAGCCGCTGCCGATGTCGAGCACGCGCTGACCAGGCTCCAGCAGCAACTTGCCGGCAATATGCTGC
>CAZZHF010000168.1:0-6663 GCA_964653545.1 uncultured Gammaproteobacteria bacterium
TTCCAGCGGGGTGTCGTTGTGCATGGGGTTCTTCTCCATCAGTGCGGCGCCTGCGCGCCACGGATGCGGTCGATCAGGTCCAGCGGGTCGGCCGGCACGGCGTTGCCGCGCCAGGCCACATGCTGGTCGGGCCGCGCCAGCAGCAGCGCGCGGTCATGGTGGCCGGCTACTTCCTGCGCAGCCACGTCCAGTACGGCCAGAGGTACGCCGCGCAGCGCGGCTGCGTCCAGCAGCGGCGTCACGTCCAGCGCGGGGTTGGAGCGCACCAGCGTGAAGCCCTGCCCGAGCCGGTCATACAGCGAGTTGCCATCGCCCAGCCACACATGGGGCAGGCGGCAGCCCGGAACGGTGGACGGCGTGAAGCTGGCCATGCCGTAGGCCGGCGCGGTCTCACCGTCGTAGGCAATCAGGTGCGAGTCCTCGTAGTAGTAGCCGAAATTCAATCCACCGCAGCAGTATTGCTGGACGTTCAGGTCGTACAGGGCCTGGCCGAAAGTCTGGCGGGCCAAGGCACCCGCCGCGTCGTCGGCCTCGATGTTGTCGGGTATGGCCTCACGCCGTGCCTGCAGCGCCAGGGAGTGGTTCATGGCGAACTGCGACACCTGCTCGGTGATGGGCTGGCGCTCGGCCTGGTAGCCGTCCAGCACCCAGTCACCTCCCCAGCCCTGCAGCCGGGCAGCCAGTTGCCACGACAGGTTCATGGCGTCGGCAATGCCGGCGTTCATGCCGTAGCCAGCCATGGGTACCCACAGGTGCGCGGCGTCGCCGCAGATGAAGGTGCGCCGGTCGCGGAAGCGGTCGGCCACCAGGCGGCGGCCGATCCAGTCTTCGTTGGATACCACATCGTAGTGAAACTTTCCGTCCACACCCAGGATCTGGCGGATGGCCCAATCGCGGTCCACTGCATCAAAGCCGGGCTCGTCCGTTCGCAGGTAGTTGTGCACCAGCCAGCGGCGGTGCCCGTCGATGGCGTAGACGTTGCCGCTTCGCCGCGGGTTGACCGAAAACGTGGCCCAGGCGGGCCGGGTGCCGGCAGCTGCCAGGTGCCCCAGCAGGCCGGGCGCATCGATGAGCGTGGACTGCACGCGCGCCACCGTGTCCACGCCGGTAAAAGTGGAGCCCATGGCCTTGCGCACCATGGAGCGACCGCCGTCGCACCCAACCAGGTAGTCGCAGCGGATGCGCAGGGGCGCGCCGCCGTCCAGGTCATCAGCCCAGGCCGTCACGCCGGTGTCGTCCTGCTCGAAGCGGGTGACCTGCGTGCGGCAGACAATGCGCAGGTTGGGCATGCGCTCGGCATGCGCGAACAGGATGGGCTCGATGTAGATCTGGTTGATGCGGTGCGGCGGCTCGGGTGTGGGCCACCCGGTGTCCGGCCCCTGGATTGACGGGTCACGCCGCTCGGCACGCGACGGAATCCGGATGCGCGACAGCTCGGTTCCGGTGAAGCTTGTGCGGTAGGCCACGTCGTGCGGATAGTCATGCGGCAGGCCCGCGTCGCGCAGTGTGGCAGCCACGCCCAGACGGCGAAACACTTCCATCGACCGGGCGGAAATGTGGTTGCACTTGACCGGCGGGGCCTCGCCGCGGTGGCGCAGCTCGACCACCACCACCTGGATGCCGCGCTGTGCCAGGTCCATGGCCAGGGTCAGCCCCACCGGCCCGCCGCCGATGACCAGTACCTGGGTGGAAAGATCACGGGTTGTGGACTCAGCCTGCATTCGCTTGCACCACCCCGGCAATGTCTTCACAAAAGACAAGGTCCTCCTCGCCGTCGGGCATGCGGGCCTTCAGCCAGATGCCGTCGCCGATGTTCTCCACCACCTCGGCGGTGTCGCCGCTTTTGAGCCGGACCAATTGCCCGGGTTCGATGGCCAGCAGGTTCAACATGGTCAATCGCTCCTAGAAAAAGATCGACAGGTTCTTGGCCAGCAGCACGTTCTGGTGAATGCGGATTTCCCGCCGCGCCAGTTTCCAGCCGCCGGCCGTGAGGCGCACGCGGTCAAAGCGGTCGCCCACAAAAAAGTATTGCTCGTACTCACAGCGGTTCTGGTAGATGAGGAAGCGGCTGGTCACGTCCACCTCCGGTTCGCCATCGGCGCTGGCGCCCATGGCCGTGAGCTGCACGTTGCTGACCAGGCGGCACACGCGTGACAGCGGCTCCTCGGCCCAGTGCACCCCGGTCAGGATCTGCTCGGCGCGCTTGCCCAGGGACCACTTGCCTTCGTTGAACCAGCTCATCTGTTCCTCGCGCCGGGTCAGTTCGCGCGTTGCATGCTCACCGAACTTCACGTTGTATTCCATCGGCATGAAGTAGCGCAGGTCCTCGGCCAGTGTCTCCAGCCAGTCCTTGAACCGCCGCTCGTCCAGCAGGTTGGCTTCGTCGTAGAGGAATTCCTCGATCTCGCGCTTTGTCTCGTAATAGCGGGCGTCGCGCGCCAGGCGCACGGGCGCTGGGGCGGCGGCGGACGCCATGGCTTCTGCGGTGTCAGACATGTAGTTTTCTCCTGGAATGGGTTTCAGGGGCGCGCCGGGATGGGCCCACCCTGGTGTGCGAAGCAGCCCACGTCGAGGACGGTGCCCGAGATCGTGGCGGCCTCGGCGGACAGAAGGAAAGCGACCGCGTGGGCCAGGTCGCGCCCGGTAGCCGGGCGGCCGGCGGCTGTGCCGGGTGCGCCCTTGCGAACGAAGGCTTCCATGTCGCCGCCCATGCGGCCCACGCTCATGCCCGACACAATGCCACCGCCGCCGGGAATGGCGACGTTGACGCGAACGCGGTCATGGAAATGGTCGTAGGCCATGGCCATGCTCAAGGCCACGATGGCTCCCTTGCTGGCGGCATAGGCTGCCATGTTGGGCTTGCCGTAGCCGGCGCCCGAGCCGATGTTGACAATGGCGCCGCCGCCGGCATCAGCCATGTGCGGGATCACCGCGCGGCTCATCAGGTAAGTGCCCTTGACGTTGACATCAAGGATTTTTTCAAACACCGGCTCTTCGGTGGTCAGCACCGTGCCCAGGGGACCGATGGCCGCGTTGTTGACAAGGCCGGTGACCTTGCCAAAGCGCGACACCGTGTGCGCCACAACACGTTGAACGTCGGCGGCGCTGGATACATCCGCTTCCAGAACGTCCGCGCTGAGCCCGGCTTGCGCCAGTTCCTGCTGGACAGACTCCAGGCCACTGGCCGTGCTGGAGACCTGCGGTTGTGCCAGGCCAAAAGCCACCACCTGGTGGCCGCGTCTGGCCAGCTCCACCGTGATGGCCTGACCCAGGCCGAAGGTACCGCCCGTAACGATGACGACGCCCATGCCTACTCCACGAAGCTCGCAGGTTCATTGTCCTTGCGGCCCAGCAGCGTGTCCCAGTCGGCGCCGTTCATGTAGTCGCGCCAGCGGCGGTAGAACTGGCGCGGGTTTTCCTCGCTGACCTGCAGGCTCACGTTGCCGGCCACTGGGCCGCTCGTGCTGACCTTGCCCAGCGACTGGGCGTAGTTGAACGGGTAGCGCCGTGCGATGACGCCGCGGCTGCCCGCGGTGGCGTAGTTCCAGTTCTCCATGTCGTCCTGTTCGGTCATGCCAGCGGGGCCCGAATATCGCATGTAGTACGTGCGCAGGAAGTCCTTGACCTCCTGGGGCGCATCGGCATCGACCAGGAAGAACCGCCAGGCCTCGGTCGACTCCGGACCATGCGGGTGCCAGACGCACAGGTTGCGCGGCTGGTTGCCGTGGAACGAAACGTTCGGGTAGATGGTGCCGACGAACGGTATCAGGCGGGCCTTCTCCTTGCCAAGCCGTTCCTGGCGCTTGGCATGAGCTTCGCGGAAGTACTCGGCCACCACCGGGTTGTTCTGGTACGTGTTCAGGAACTCCCAGTCCTCGGGCATCAGCGCGCTGTGCACGCCATGGCCCGCCGGGAAGTTGGCCCACACATGCTGGGCCTTTTCCATCTCGTTGTCGCGCCGGCCCTTCACGCCGGCCTCGGCGCTGGGCCCGATGCCGATCAGGTCCACCGAGCGGTGGCTCACGTTGTGGTACGTGTCGCCCAGGAAGTTCTCCGCGGCGAACTTCCAGTTGCACGGAATGATCCACTTGTGCACGCCCACCAGCACCTCGGAGCCGCCCTCTCGGCCGTCGCGGCAGTCCAGGGCCAGGTCCAGGTGGATGCGGGCATCGCCCAGGTAAGTCATCAGGTCAGGCGCGTCCTTGTCCCAGCTGGCCCAGACGGTGCCCTTGTACACCTCCATCCTGGGCGGCTCGATCAGCGACCACTCTTCCTTCTCCATGCAGCCCTCGTACAGCTGCTTGAACTGCGGCACGCCGAACAGCTTGCCGTCGGTGGTGTAGCTCCAGCTGTGGTACGGGCAGGTGAACAGTTGCGTGTTGCCATGGTCGTACTGGCAGACCTTCATGCCGCGGTGGCGGCATGAGTTCAAAAACACATGGACCTTCCTTTTCTTGTCGCGCGCCAGGATCACCGACTCAGCGCCCATGCGCGAGGTGAAGAAGTCGCCCGGGTTGGGGACCTGGCTTTCATGGCCTACAAAGAGCCAGGCGCGGGTGAAGACCTTTTCCAGCTCTTCCTGGTAGATGTCCTTGTCGGAAAAAATTTCGCGGCTGATCTTGCCTTCGCGCAGCTTGACCATCGCGTTGTAGCGGGATTCGGTGGTGATCGGGATCATGCTTTTCTCTTGTGGGGGGTCAGGTGAATCGTTCGCACAGCACATCGGCGCGTTTGAGGCCCGCGGCTTCCGCCGCGCGGCGGCCGGCCTCCACCATGGGTGGCGGGCCGCACAGGTACACGCGCGTGGCAGGGTCCAGGCCCAGCTGCTGGATGAGGTCGGTGGGATAGCCCGTGTGGCAGCCGTCGCCAGCGTCATGCTCCACGGCAATCTGCAGGGCCATGCCTGACAGCTGCGCACCCAGGCTCTTGAGTTCGACCATCGCAAACAGGTGGCCCGGCGTGCGCGCGCCGATCACGAACGTGGTGCGCTGCGCAGGCGGGGCCGCGGAACGCGAGGCCATGCTGCGCAACATCGACAGGAAGGGCGCCACGCCGGTGCCGCCGGCGACGAACAGCCGCGGACGGTCTTCGTCGCGCAAAAAGAACGTGCCGTGTGGTGCACTGAGCTGCACCGCATCGCCGGCCCTGGCGCCGGCCAGCCACTGCGAGAAGGCGCCGCCTTCCACCATGCGGATGAAGAACTCCAGGCGGTTCACGCCAGGTGCATTGGCCATGGAATAGGAGCGCGACACGTCGGTCCCCGCAGGTTGGATGCGCACGTACTGACCCGGCTCGAACACCACGTTGTCGGCCACCTGCACCTCCAGGCGCATGATTTCGCTGGCCACCTGCTCAATGGCGGTGACGTGGGCAGCCATGGGCGCGGGCTCCTCGCTCAATGCCTCGGTCGAGTCGTAGGGGAATTCAATCGCGCAGGGCGTGCTGATCTTGCACACGCAGGGCAGCACAGCGCCACCAGCGCGGTCGGCGTCGGGCAGCACGGCGCTGTCGTAGTCCTCCATTTCGACGGTGCCCGACACCAGCTGCGCGGTGCAGGTGCCGCACTGGCCGTTGGCGCAGTCGGTCAGCAGATTCAGGCCGGCTTCGGCGGCCGCGTCCATCAGCCTGCCGCCGCAGGGCACGGCCAGGCGCTGCGAAACACCGTCGGCAAACAGCAGGGTCACGGGAATGGGGGTGGACATGGCCTTGTCTTCCTGAATGGGTTCGTTGATCGTCTGTTTGTCCATCTAATGGACTAACAATCCATTATACGGACAAACATTGATTCAGGTCAACGTGTCCGCGTGATGGACAATAGGCAGATCAGGCAGGAAAACCATGGAGCAATCTGAATGACGGCAACCGCAGAAAAAACCGACAACGTCCGCGCCGTGGGCCGCGCGCTGGAAATCCTCATGGCGTTCTCCGAGGACGCGCCCGAGCTGTCGGCGGGCGAGCTGCTCAAGCGGGTGGACCTGTCGCGCCCCACGCTGTACCGGCTGCTGTACACGCTGGAGGAGCATGGCTTTCTGGTGTCGGTGGGTGAGCCGCAGCGCTTTCGCCTGGGCCCGGCGGTGGCGCGCCTGGCCCATGTATGGAAGGGCTCGCTGGACCTGAAGGCGCTGGCCGAGCCCGTGCTGCGCCGCCTGTGGGAAGAAACGCGGGAGACGGTGGCCATGTTCGTGCCCCAGGGCAATATGCGCCTGTGCGTGGCCGAGCTGCCCAGCCCCCAGCCGCTGACCTTCAAGCGCGGCGTGGGCTACACCGAGCGCATCGTGCGCGGCGCCACGGGCCGCGTGATCCTGGCGTATTCCAACGTCACCAGCGCCGAGCTGCAGACCTACCTGCAAGGCACTGACCTCAAGCTCAAGGAGCTGGAGGCGGAGCTGGCCGCCACCCGCGCGCGGGGCTATTCCACCAGCCACAGCGAACTGATCCCGGGCGCAGTGGCCGTGGCCGTGCCGATCTTTGACCAGGCGGGCGCGGTGGCAGGCTCGGTGGGGGTTTACGGCCCCGAGGTGCGCCTGGGCTCGGCCCGTGTGCGGGAATTTGCGCAGCTGCTGGCCCGCGAAGGCGGCCGGCTGTCCGAGGCCCTGGGCTTTGAAGGGCCGATGCCGGGCGGCCCGCCGGCCTGACCTGAACACTCGCCGTGTTTGTCCGTCT
>CAZZHF010000169.1:0-6657 GCA_964653545.1 uncultured Gammaproteobacteria bacterium
CCGTACCGTGGGCGCGGGAATGCTCAGGTTCGCGCTGCGCCGCGCCCACAACATTCACATGCAGCACGTGGATGTCGACAAGCAGGCGCGGGGCGCCATCATGGGCCAGAAACCGGTGGTGCTGTGGTTCACCGGCCTGTCAGGCGCCGGCAAATCGACCATTGCCAACCTGGTGGAGAAGAAGCTGTTGGCGCTGGGCCGTCACTCGTACCTGCTGGACGGCGACAACGTCCGCCACGGCCTGAACAAGGATCTGGGCTTCACCGACGCGGACCGGGTCGAGAACGTACGCCGTGTGGGCGAGGTGGCCAGACTCATGGTCGACGCCGGACTGATCGTGCTGACGGCATTCATCTCGCCGTTTCGCTCGGAGCGGGCCCTGGCCCGCAGCCTGCTGGACGAGACCGAGTTTGTCGAAATCCATGTCGACACGCCGCTGGCAGTCGCCGAAACACGCGACGTCAAGGGTCTTTACAAAAAGGCCCGCCTGGGCGAGTTGAAAAACTTCACCGGTATCGACTCCCCCTATGAAGCGCCCGAAACCCCGGAACTGCGCATCGACACGGTCGAGTGCGATGCCGAACAGGCCGCCGATATCGTCATAGAGGAACTGCGTCGGCGCGGTTGCATTCCCTGACGATGCCAATAAACCGTTTGCCGGCCTGATTAACAGGGTCGCCGGTTGTGGAGTCCGGCATCCTGGTCGTTTCTTTGTGCGCCGGATCATCGGCACAATGTGCCGGACACCTGTCCTCACCCACTGACCGGACCCGCGATGTCGATTGAGCACCACACCGCCGAGCTGCCCGCCGTCCGGGTGCATTACCTGCTCGCCGGCGACGGCCCGGCGCTGCTGCTGCTGCATGGCTGGCCACAGAGCAGTCACGAATGGCGGTCCCTGATCCCCGAACTGGCCAAGCGCTATCGCGTGATCGCGCCAGATTTGCGGGGACTCGGCGACTCTGGGCGGCCGGTCAGCGGCTACGACAAGATGACGATCGCAGGCGATCTGCGTGTATTGCTGCGCGAGAAGCTCGGCATCACGCAAACAGCCGTCGTCGGTCACGACTGGGGCGGTGCGGTCGCCTATGCCCTGGCCGCGCAGGACCGCGCGCTGGTCACGCGCCTAGCGATCCTGGACATGTTGTTACCAGGGATCGAATTGCCGGGCCTGGGGCCGGATGCACTTTCCAGCTACTGGCATTTCGGCTTCCACGGCGTGCGTGACCTGCCGGAAATGCTGGTAGCCGGCCGGGAACGTGCCTATATCTCGTGGTTCTTTCAGAACTTCGCCTACAACCCGCGCGCCATCACCGACGCCGACATCGACGAGTACGCGCGCTGCCTGGCACAGCCGGGGGCCTTACGAGCCGGCTTCGAGTATTACCGGGCCGCCGGCCAGGACGCCGTCGACTTCGCCGCAGCGGCGCGGGAGCGCTTGGCCATCCCGGTGCTGGCACTGGGAGGCGAACGCAGCATCGGCGCGGCGGTCAGGTTGTGCATGGAACAAGTAGCCAACGACGTTCGCGGGGGCGTCATCGAACGCTGTGGCCACTGGATTGCCGAAGAGCAGCCACAGGCGCTGCTGGAGGCCCTGTTGCCGTTCTTGGCAGAAGGCTGATGTCGCCCGCACCTGGCCTGCGCATCCACTGGCTGCAACACGTGGCCTTCGAGGGTTTGGGTGCCATTGCGCCGTGGGCCAGGCGCAGCGGTCATGTCCTGTCCGGCACGCGCCTGTACGCCGACGAAGCGCTCCCCGCCGTCGATACCTTCGACTGGCTGATCGTCATGGGTGGCCCGATGGGCGTCTACGAGACCGACCGCCATCCGTTCATCAGCGCCGAAATCGACCTGATCGGCGCGGCAATCGGCGCCGGCAAGCGTGTGCTGGGCATTTGCCTGGGCGCACAACTGATGGCCGCCGCGCTGGGCGCGCGGGTGTATCCGTCCGGCCAACAGGAAATCGGCTGGTTTACCGTCGAGCCGGCGCCCGATAGCGACACCAGTCCGTTCGGCGGCGTGCTGACCGGCCCACTGACGGTGTTTCACTGGCACGGTGACACCTTCGACCTGCCGGCCGGCGCGGTGCGCCTGGCACACAGCCGCATCTGCACCCAGCAGGCCTTCGGATACGGCACCCGGGCACTGGCCCTGCAATTCCATCCCGAAATGGACCCGCCTGGCATGGCGGCGCTGACGGATACGTTTGGCGCCCGCCTGCGACCGGGCGCCAGCGTGCACAGCGCCGATCAGATGCGGGCCGGGCAGGCGCACTTTGCCCCTGCGCAGCGGCTGCTCGAGACCTGGCTGTCACGGCTTGCTGCGGGATGAGGGCTGAGAGCACATGACTCGTCCGCGCGCTGCACCGGGTATCGGCCTGGTCCTGACCGGCGGCGGTGCGCGCACGGCTTACCAGGTCGGCGTCCTGCTGGCTATCAACAGCTGGCTGCAGCGACCACGACAATCACCCTTTGCCGTTATTACCGGGACCTCGGCGGGCGCCATCAACGCCAGCGTGCTGGCCGCGCATGCCGGCAGCTTTGGACGTGGCGTGGAGCAGCTCGCCAGCGTCTGGCGCATGCTGGAAGTAGGTCATATTTTTCACTGCGAGCGGCGGGCTTTGTACGGTCGAGCCTTGCGCTGGGTATGGGCGCTGTTGCGGGGTGGCCTGGGCCGCCATAACCCGCGGGCGCTGCTTGACTACCAGCCGCTGCGCGACCTGCTGGAGCGACACGTGAATTTCGCGCGCATCGACATGCAGATTCGCCGCGGCGTACTGGAGGGGGTGGCCATCACCGCCTCCGGCTATGGCAGTGGACGCGCCGTTACCTTCTATCAGTCCGCGTCCGAGGTGGCCGCCTGGAGTCGCGAACGGGTACAAAGCCGGCCAACCCGGCTCAGCCTGGATCACGTCATGGCGTCGGTAGCCATTCCGCTGCTGTTCGAGGCGGTGCGGCTTGGCGACGACTGGTACGGCGATGGTTCGATGCGCGACCACACCCCCCTGAGCCCCGCCATCAATCTGGGCGCTCGACGCCTGCTGGTCATTGCCACCCGCAATTCCGAGCCGGCGACACTACCGCAGCCGCCGCCCTACCCTCAACTCGGCAAAATCGCCGGCTATATACTCGATTCCCTGTTCATGGACGGCACCGGCAGCAACCTGGAACGGGTGCAACGGCTCAACGAGTTGGCGCGCTGTGCCGGCACCGGCCCGGCAGCACCACACGATCAAGCCTGGCGCCAGATCGATACCTGCCTGGTGAAGCCCAGCCAGGACCTGCGCCACCTGGCCACCCTGCACGCCGAGCGCTTCCCGGCGCCGGTACGTCGCCTTTTCCGCGGTATCGGCGCCTTTGGCGACTTGAGTCCCTTGCCCAGCTACCTGCTGTTCGACGGGACGTTCTGTCAGGCGCTGATGAATCTGGGCCAAGCCGACGCACAACACCAGAAAGACGAAATCATGGCCGTGCTGGCGCCTGGATAAGGGACGGCCCCAAAGATCGCTATCGATCCGCCACGCCAAGCGACCACTAACTGTATTTTTTGGAATAAAAATATAAGAAATTAATAATTCTCAGCTATATGTGGCGCCCGTACCATACGAGCCTGCGCCACTTCCACGCTGACACTGTCCATGTCGCCTTCAGACAAGATCGACCACGCCTTAACCATCCTGAAGTCAGCCGAAGCACACGGCCCAGCGGTACACACCAACAGTTTCGGGGCCGAGGGGGTTGTGCTCAGCCACCTCATCTCGCGATACACACTGGAGATCGAAACCGCCAGTCTGGACACCGGACGCCTGCCAGAGCAGACCTATGCCGTCGCCGACGCACTGCGTCAGCGCTACGGGCTGCGCATCGATTGGTATTTTCCGGATCCGCAGATACTGGGCGATTTCACGCAGGCGCATGGCGTGAACGCTTTTTACAACAGCACCGAACTGCGCCATGCCTGCTGCGGCATCCGGAAAGTCGAGCCGCTCGGCCGGGCGCTGGTCGGCAAACTCGCCTGGATCACTGGACGACGCCGTCAGCAAGGCCACGATCGCGCCGTCTTGCCGGAACGCGAGTGGGACGAGCAGCGCGGAATCCTGAAGTTCAACCCGCTGGCGGAGTGGACCCACGACGATGTGTGGGCCTTCATTCGAATCAACGAAATTCCCTACAGCTCACTCCACGATCAAGGTTATCCGAGTATCGGCTGCGCGCCGTGCAGCCGCGCCATCACGGTTGGGGAAGAACCCCGCGCCGGGCGTTGGTGGTGGGAACACGACGCTGTGCGCGAGTGCGGGCTCCATGGCCCAGCCCGGCCGGCGGCGGAAGATCAAGCACTGGCGACGCCAATCCCACCCATACCGGATGTCGGTCTGTAGGCGGCGGCGCTGTCGTTGGACCGACTCTCCAGCATGGCCGAGTCTGTGTCCCCTGTGGTCAGTCCGCCAGCATCGGGATCAGCACGGCCAGCGCCACCGTCGCCGTGATGACATGCAGCGGCAGACCCAAGCGTAGGTAATCGGAGAAACGGTACCCACCCGGACCGTACACCATCAGATTGGTCTGATAGCCAAACGGCGTCGCATAGCTCGCAGATGCCGCCATGATCACCGACAGGGCCAGTGGCAGCGGCGCCATGCCAAGATCGTGCGCCAGGGCCAGGGCCAGCGGAATCATCAGAGCCACCGCGGCGTTATTGGTAATCAGTTGGGTCAGCACCAGGGTGCTGAAGTAGATCGCTACAAGGACCTGCCAGGGCTCGCTGCCCAGGGCCGCTAACAGGCCACCTGCCAGGCCACTGGCCGCGCCGGTAGCCTCAAGCGCGGCACTGATACCAATGGCGGCGCCAATGGTCAGCAGCACCGAGGTGTCCAGACTGCGCCGCGCAGCATCAAATCCTATGCAGCCGGTCAGCACCACGGCCACCGCGCCGAACAGGGCCGCGGAGGCAATATCGAGCAACCCGAACCCAGCGCTCAGAACCACCCCGGCGAGGATCGCCAGCGCCAATGGCGCCCGATCATGCCGCCGTGGCGTGGCCCCATCAATGGCACTGACCAACAAAAAATCAGGCGCCCGCCGGAAGCGCTCCAGAAACGACGGCCTGGCTTCCAGCAGCAAGGTGTCGCCGGAACGCAGCACGATGTCACCGATCTTGCTCCGTAGTCGCTCGCCGCTGCGCGAAACCGCAATGATGGCCGCGTCGTAGCGATTGCGGAACCGGCCTTCGCGCACACTTTTGCCGGCAATCGGGCAATGCGGGCCAACCACCGCCTCGACCAGTTGGCGCTGGCTGCGCGGACCATCGAGACGGACGATTTGCGCTGTAGCCGGCGCCAGGCCGCGGATGCGGTGCAACTCCACCACCGAATCGATGGCGCCAACGAACACCAGGCGGTCGTCGGCCAGCAACGGCTCATCCGGGCCAACCGCTGCCAGCACCCGGCCGCCCCGATCAATCTCCAGCAAATACAGACCACCCAGGCTGCGCAAACCGGCCTGGGCGATGGTCTTGCCAACCAGCGGACCGCCCGCCTCCACCAGCATGTCGGTCAGGTACTCCCGCGCGGCCGCACTATCCGCCGCGACTGACACCCGCTCCGGCAACAGGCGCGGACCCAGCAGTAACAGATAGGCAAGACCTGCGATTGCCACCGGCAGCCCAACCGGCGTCAGTTCGAACATGCCAAGGCCCGGCTGGCCGGAGGCCATCAACAGGCTGTTAGCCACCAGATTGGTGCTGGTACCGATCAGCACGCAGGTGCCACCGAGCAATGCCGCATGGTTCAGTGGCAATAGCAGCTTGGCGGGCGAAATGCCAATACGCCGGCACCAGTCCTTGACCAGGGGGATCAGCAGCGCCATCAGCGGCGTGTTGTTCATGAAGGCGCTCAGCGCCGCGGCAGGCACCGCGACCGTGGCAAGCGCGCGTTGTTCGCCCCGTGGCGTCCCGAGCAAAGCCCGGCCCAGCCAATCGATTGCGCCCGTCTCCTGGACGCCTCCGGCCACTACGTACAGCAGGGCAACGGTAACCAGGCCAAGGTTGGCAAAGCCAGCGAACGCGCGGTCGATCGGCAGCACGCCAGCGCCGACCAGAAACACAACCGCCCCAAGAAATACCGCCTCCACCGGCCAACGGGTGACCAGCAGCAGAAGAAAAATGCCGATCACCACGGCAAGGGCCAGAACCGCTTCAAGGCCCATCTGGGTGTTTCCCTCGAATTAAACCGCCTGGGACATATCGCTACAGGACCGTTGTTGGCAGCCGGCCCGCACGCTCAGGAAAGGCCAACCCAACCGTGCCAGCGCTCGATTCCACGGGCATCTGCACGGCTGCCGAAACCTAATCGAACTTGGCCACGAGGGGCCAGCCGGGGGGAGACCCTGCTCAATCGTGAAACTCCCGCCCGGCGAGCACCGCCACCACCACGCCGACGCGCACCAGAAAGTCACCGAAATGCTCCCCTGATTCGCGCTCCGCGGCGTAGCGCTCCAGCAGCGGCGTCAGGGCCTCGATGATCACATCCTCGCCGATGTTCTCCCGGTACAGCTTGCCCAGGCGCTGGCCGTGAAAGCCGGCGCCCAGGTACAGGTTGTACTTGCCGGGCGCCTTGCCGACCAGGCCGATTTCGGCGATGTACGGCCGCGCGCAGCCGTT